>NZ_JBQCGW010000011.1:0-27428 GCF_051955275.1 Pseudobacter sp.
ACAAAAGGAATGGATCATAAAAGAAATCAATCAATGAGCGACCTCCTGCTCTGCATAAAATGTAAAAAAGGCTTGACCACCCGAAGGGAGGACGGACAACCGGTGTGCGGCCTGTGTAAAACAAAACAAAGAGATGAAGACAAAAGAACAACTGATGGCGCCCAGGTACCAGATGATTAGCCGTGAACCACTTGTGGGATTCTGCTTTCTGGATATCATCGAGGACCAACACTTGATTGAGGCATGGGACATGAAGAATCTGCCACATCTGTTTCAGAAGCTGGAGTGGTATGAAGAAAGGGATACCAATGATCTACCTGATTACATAGCGGTTGAGGGAATGGGAATTTTGAAAGTCACTGGCAAAGGAGGGGGATCAACAGTATTTATTGCCAACGAAGGCGTGATTTCGAGCAAATGTTGTCTGCCTGCAACTCAGGAAGAATACGAAGCCTACAAAAAAGCAAACGCATGAGCAGACCAACATTCTACACCACCAAGGAGGGCCGTGCCCATATGGCGCAGTTCGTCAGGGATCACCAGTACACCCATTCTGTGGACATGATCCATAAGCAGACTGGCGCCAGCCCGGAGTTTATCAAGAACATCTTCATCGAACTGGACATAGAGCCACTGACCAATACAGACCTGTACATGAAATTCCTGTTGGAGAACCACGAGATGAGCCCGGAAGAGGCGGCGCTAACTCTGGGAATCACCAGCGCTTACGTGTACATGCTGCTGAACAAGAAGCCGAGCCCCCGACTAAAACAGGTTATGAAACTCGAAAAGCAAACAGCATGAACCAGTACCTATTCCGAGGCAAGAAGATTTCCGACAACCGGTGGATCGAAGGCTCACTGATACAGTGGCCAGCAGGCGAAGCTCAGATAGTTGTCCCAGGCCGCGAGTACGGCAAGATGGTGGCTTTTGGTGTCATCCCAGAAACAGCAGGACTATACATCGGTGTCAAGGGTTACAAAGGGGAGTATGAAACCAGACACGAAAATGAAGTGAAGCTTTTCGACGGTGACATTGTCGAGGCCCGAAGTGAGGGTGATCGCGGTATCTTCATCATCCGGTATCGGCAGGAATCTGCACCAGGTTACATTCTCTATCCTGCATGGCAGAATCGGCAGATGTGGAGTATCCATGGATCGGATCTCGGCCGGACTCCTGGCGATTACTTTGACAACCTCTGCGTACTCGGAAACATACACGACAATCCTGAACTTGTAAAACAACTAAAAGCATGATCCTCAAATCGTACGCACCGAAACCGGTGTACAAAGAAGGCGACCGGAAAACCGAACGGCACTTTGCCTGGTGGCCCAAAAGAGTGGCCGATAACCTTATCTGGCTGCAGCCCTACTGGCAAGTTTACGAAATGTACCGAGCCCCCTTCTTCGATCCCATATTATACAGAACCATCTATAACGTCAAGCAATGGAAAATTATAAGCGAACATCTTACACAGCCATGAAACACCTGAAGTACATTCTCGCGGTCTTTCTGTTCTTCTCTTGCCAGAAGGCGGAGCTTATCCCTGATCCAGACGAGCTCCAGGAACCCCGCGAAGACAACGTAGCTGTGGTCAAAGAAGGGAACACCTGGTATATCACCATCAAAGCCCGGTTCCCGACCGAATACCACCGGAGAATAAACGTCACGGTATTCTATCCTGGCCAGGTTGAGTACTTCGTAAAGCTCCCTGCAGGCTTCACACGCGTAAAGAGCCCGCTGAATTCAGAGTACGGGGAGCCTCTCAGCTGGGAAGCAGGCCAGTGGGACATGTGGCCGCAGTAATGGCCCTCTTTCTTCCGCCACTGGCGCCAATCCCTTTATTAAAACCACAGAGAGATGACTATCGAACAATCCAATGACAACATCCTGTTACTCCTGAAGGCAGGAAAGACCCTCAAAGAGATATCAGGCATCGCCCACCTATCTATCCCAGCCATAAAGAAGAGGCTCAAAAAGCTCCGTGACAAGTACGGTTGCGCGAACACGTTACAACTCGTCGCCACGCTTGAAACAGAAAGAAGTATCCAAAAGGATACCGACCTGCAATCAAACAATGCATGAACTTTATACACCGGAAGCAAACCACTTCCGGCTTTTTTATGGCAGCACCGAAGGGTAATAAATTCTGGCAATTGAGATCGAAGCACGGCTGCGATAAACTGTTCGCTACCCCCGAGCTGATGTGGGAAGCAGCCTGCGAATACTTCGAGTGGTGCGAGAAGAATCCAATCCCGGATCCGCGCTCCTTTGGCCAACGTAAGATTCAGCGTCCATACACTATCCAGGGATTGACCAGGTACCTTCACTGTAACACTGTTTACTTCGCCCAGTTCAAGTTGAGAATCAAGGAGAAAGAAGATCAGGATTCAAAAGATTTTGCTAAAGTCATTCAGGACATAGAAGACGCTATCTATCAGCAGAAGTATGAAAACTCTGTGATCGGTGTGTTCAAGGAGAATATTATCTCTCGTGATCTTGGCCTTGCGGACAAAGCCCAGCTAACCGGTGAGGGCGGCGGGCCGATCAAACAAGAGGTAGCCGTAACCTTAAATCTGTAAGCGTGTGCCGACAAAGAATCAGATCATCGAAGAGTTGTACCGTAGTAAGGAGTTCAACGACTGCATCGGTAAAATGCAGCCGGAGCAGTTGCAGGATGATCTCCGATCGGAGGTGATGCTGGTGCTGCTCGAAACTGACGAGGCTAAGTTGAAGGGGATGCACGACCGAGGCGAGTTAAAGTTCTATACCGTTAGGGTGATCCTGAATATGATTCAAAGCAGCACGAGCGCTTTCTATAGGAAGTATAGACACATCAATAAGGCATACGTGGACGACCTCAATGAACTGGCAGGAAATGGATGGGTCTTTGATAGGCAGTTGCGCGAAACGCCCAGGGTAGAGATGGAAATGCCATCAACAGAGGATGAGAGACAGATAAGAGAATTCAAGGAAGAAAGGGCAATGGCGGCGATCAATGACCTGTACTGGTATGACCGCGAAATGGTGAGGCTGTATATGAGATTAGGCAACTACCGAGCCATCGAGAAAGATACCGGTATACCATGGGAAAGCTGCTATTCAACTATTAAAAAGGCAATCAAAAAAATACGCAATGAACTCAGTGTTGCTCATATTGTTCTATTCGCTGTCCCTGGCATTCTGCTGGGGTAACGTCATTATGCCGGTGCTGAAGCGCTACCTGAAACTGGGTAAACCCTTCACCTGTACCATGTGTATGACCGGCTGGTTTGCGCTGATCCTGGGGCTGATCGCAGGTTTCGGATGGGAGTGTGTATTGGTTATGGCAGCCGGCGTGTTCATTGGCGGGCTATTCGAGGCAATCAAAATGAGGTGGCTATGAAGTATAAGTTCAAAGGCAGAAAGGAGCCGTGCGTACAGTACACTATCGTGGATGAGCAGCGAGTGCTGCAGCATAGCGAGGCACTGAAGAAGATTTGCACCCATGTGCGCATTGAGGTGCTGGGATATGTGCCCGAAGAATTGCTGGAGCCAGTGAAGGGCCACAAGCAGAACGTGAACGCGCTTGATTACCACATGCATAAAAACCACCAACGCAATTGAGAATCATAGGCCTCATAAACCGAGATTCAGGACCGGGCTTTCACCGGATCATGCTCCCGCTCTTATGGATGCGGGAAACAGATGTGAGGGTGACCAACTCAGTAACCGAGGAGGATTTCGAGAAAGGCTGCGACGCCATCTACTACAACCGCACCATTGGGGAGAATATCCTAAAGCTACAGTCAAAGTACCGGTTCAAGATCGTCGTGGACGTGGACGACTACTGGCACCTGGATCCGCACCACGTGTCCTATCAGCACCACATCGATATCAATTTCCCTGAGCAGCAGCTCGGGCACCTTCAGATTGCCGATGCTGTGACCACCACGCACGAACGCTTGGCGGATAAGATCTACCCCTACAACAAGAATGTGCATGTGATCCCAAATGCGATCCCGAACGATCCGCAGTACTTCCCTGTGGAGCGTACCGTGGCCAATATGCGCCGCATCTTCTGGCAAGGCAGCATCACTCACGAAAGAGATATCCAACTGTTGGCCGGACCGATCAAACGGCTTGATCAACATAAGTTCTTTATGACATTGGCCGGCTTCACTGATCATCCTGTTTGGCATCGCATGGTATCGATGTATACCAACAGCCTACGAATGAAAGGCCAGATCATCAAAGGCGCCCCGGTAACGGAGTATTACAAAGCATACCGTCATGCTGACGTGTGTGTCTGCCCGTTACTCGATACGCCTTTCAACAACATGAAGAGCAACCTGAAGGTGTTGGAGGCGGCTCACGCAGGATTGCCGGTTATTGCTTCACATGTTCACCCTTACCTGGATATGCCGCTGCTGTACGTGAAGAAGCAAACAGACTGGTTCAAGTGGCTGAACGATATCCCCGCACAGGAAGAGATGGCCGGAAAGCTGGCGGACTTCTGCCGGGAGCATTACGATTATCAAACAATCAGCGAAAAAAGAAGGAAGGTGTTTTATGATTGAATCACATAGATATTTCAGTCTTGCTGCAACCGTCATGATTTTGGTAGGGTTTACAATTTGCTTTGCGGAGCATGGTGGTTTATATGGGCACAAGATATGTAGAGCAGCATTAAAAATTGCTTTCGTGTGTAAGGCAATCGCATATCATTTGTTACTGAATAAATACAATAATAAATGAACCCTGCCAACAGACAATTCCTCGACGACAACCGCGGCCACTACATCACACTGGTGCAGGCGCAGTATATCCAGCACCTCGATGGCGCCACGCGTGACAGGTTGCTGCAGGTGGTGCAGGAGGAGTTCGACCCCGGCTACAATACCAGCCTATGGTGCGGTACATGTGTAGCGGATCTACTCCGGTATGCGTATCGCCGGTATGACGAATGGCTCACCCAAAACCAAAGCAATGCGAGTAATTGAGTTTGCATTCGATATGGGGCAGGAAGTATTCCTTAAGACCGACAGGGAGCAGTATCCGCGGATGATTACAGGCTATAAAGTAACACCAGGCGGGATCACTTACGAGGTGAGCTGCGGAACGCTGACCTCGTGGCATTATGATTTCGAGCTTTCGATTGAGAAAAACATACTAACTACAACAACAAACTGATATGGCAATGATTGCAATGGCCGTGCATGACACGGAGGAAAATAAACGAACAGAGTTGACAGACCGAACACTTGAATGCTTGCTCGAAACCGTAAACCTTTCCCGACATCGGATTTTCATTATTGACAACGACAGCTGTAAGGCCTCAAAGGATGTTATTCAGTATCATATGGAGATGGTGAATAAGCGAACCGCGAAATTGAGTGGAAGGAATTTGCTGATCACAAGCGATAGGAATTTAGGCACTGCAAAAGCAATCAATCACGCATTGCGTTATCGTCAGCACGGAGAACTCGTGATTAAGATGGATAACGATGTGATCATTCACAAAGATGGATGGGTAGACGAAATGGAAGACGTGATGCGCCGCATGCCACAGATTGGTATCCTCGGCCTGAAGCGCCCCGACCTGCAGGAATCAACCTATGCCATCCAGTTGGACTATCGCAGTAAGCTGCTTGAAGTGCCGCACGAACCCGGCCAGCGATGGAGGGTAGTGGAAGAATGCAAGCACGTGATGGGCACCTGTACCATGATCAACCCTGCGCTGCTCGACAAGATCGGTTACTTCTACCAGATGGAAGGGCTTTATGGCTTTGACGACAGCCTGCTTTGCGTGCGCTCCCAGGTTGCTGGCTTCATAAACTGCTTTCTGCACGGGATAGATATCGATCACATCGATCCAGGCAATACAGCGTACAGCGACTGGAAGAACAAGCATGCCGGCGATATGCTGGTGGAGTATGCCCGGACTGAGACAGCCTACAGGAACGGGACCAAGGACATTTACTATGGAGGTGAGTAATGTGTAAGAAGAAGGGATATAAAGACCCCAAGGCGGCCCGCCATGCGCTAAGGATCATCGGGCTGTCTCCCGGAGATCACCGGAAGCCCGGCAGGTTTTACCTGTGTCCCTTCTGTGATCGGTATCACTTAACCTCTCAAACCAAACAAGAGTATAAGAACCAAGAAAATAAAGTTATGGTAATCATTACGAACATCTACGCACCCAATGCCAATACTGAACAGACTGTTCAGTCATTCCGTAATCACGGCTATGAAGTTGCCGTGCTCAGCAATGAGTTCCGCGGCAACGGGCAGGTAATGCGCGAACTGTACGAATGCTACAAGAGAGCGGTGACTGGCCACGAGTTATTCATCTATACAGACGGGGCGGATACATTCTGCCAGCACTATGTGGAGCCGCCGAAGGATCACATCCTGTACAGTGTAGAGAAGGCATGCTATCCTCGCGAGGAAATCGCAGCGCAATACAAGCCAGTGAAAACTCCCTGGAAGTATCTCAACGGCGGCGGGTATGGTGGTCCGTTGAAACTAATCATCGAATTCTTCGAGCGATACGGCCTGCACCAGCATGTCAACGATGTGAACGGGCAGCATGAGCAGATGATGGCGTACCTACAAGCGGAGAAGGACGGGTTCCCGATCAAGCTGGATACCAAGTGCCGCATCTTCCAGACCATGGCCTTTGCGGATCCATCCGAGTTCAATGTGGAGGATAAGAAGCTGAAGAACCTGGTGACGAAGACTACACCGGCGATCCTTCACTTTAATGGTCTGACTGATATGTCAATTCTTGATCAACTGAAGTAACATGGCACAAGGAGTACATCAGATAACGGCTGATTTCGAGCGGAAGCTTTGCGAATATACTGGCGCGCCCTTCGCGGTGGCATTGGACAATCAGAGCAATGCGCTGTTCTTGGCGCTTTACTATGATTTAGTTGTAGATGTAAAGCTTTCGAGGTTGCCGGTAATACAGATACCTGCTCGAACGTACCCGTCTGTACCTTGTGAAATTTTGCACATTGGCGCCAGAGTAGCCTTTGAGCCGGTAATGGGATACACAATTAAAGGCGCTTATCAGCTCAAGCCGACGTGCGTTTGGGACTGCGCTCTACGCTTCACTGCGGGAATGTATCAGCCAGGCACGCACCAGTGCCTTTCTTTCACTGGTCCGTACAAACACCTGAAACTCGGCAAGGGCGGAGCCATCCTGACGGACGACGAGAATGCGTACCGCTGGTTTAAGAAGGCCCGTTTCTCCGGCCGGGATGAATGCTCTTACCATGAGGACAACTTCGACAACAACCCGGTGATCGGGTGGAATTTCTACATGATGCCGGAGATCGCTGCCCGGGGCCTGCTGCTCATGGGCCAATTCTATAACCAGGACGGCACGCCCAAACACAACGATGATCTGGAGCTGCCGTATCCTGATCTTTCACAATTCAAATGTTACCAATGAAGATGCAGATAATCGGTAAAGGCGGTTTTGCCCGGGAAGTAAGTCATTATGATGTTATGACTGAAGTCGTTTTTTTCGAGCATGAGTGCGAAGGCATATCACCTAACATTCCAACAGTGATAGCAATCGGTGATGTTTATGTTAGAAAAATGATAGCAAGTCGATTCAAGGAGTTGCGTTATGACATTCTCAATGCGGGGCAGATATGGGGAGCGAATAATACTGTCTTCCCCGGCACGATCATTTGTCCAGGTACTCATATCACTACAGGTGTAACCATTGGTCAACACGTGATCATCAACCTCAACTGCACCGTCGGACACGATTGCCGGATCGGTGATTTCGTGACCATCTCCCCAGGAGTGAACATATCCGGAAATGTTACTATTGGCGATCTGTGCAGCATCGGCAGCAATGCTGTGATCCGTGAAAAGATCAGCATATGCGATGACGTGGTTATTGGTGCAGGTTCGGTAGTGGTAAAAGACATCACTGAACGCGGAATTTATGTAGGGAACCCTGCAAAGAAAATCAGTTAACCATGGAAAATACAATCCCGCTCAAAATCGAATCTACGGTAGAGCTCGCACCCGGTCAGCAACACTGGTTTGAGGACAGGAACGTTCCAGGCGAGGCTTACATGAAAGTGGAGCTTAGCAATCACACCGAGCATCCTCGCAAATTCCGAATTCTTATCGAGGAGATCAAAGAGTGACAACAGCCCGTATCACATATACCCGTCCCCCGCTTTACCAGTACCAAAAGGATATCCTGGACAGCCCAGCCCGTTACACCTGCTGCGAAGCCAGCACCAAGGTTGGCAAGACCGCCTCGCATATCGTTTGGCTGTTCGAGCAGGCACTGCAGTGTAAGGAGAATCAATCCGTCTGGTGGATCGCCCCCACCTATGGTCAGGCGAAAATCGCCTACAACCGGATGAAGGTCCAGATCAGCGATAAGTCAATCTTCAAAAGCAACGAGAGCGAATTGAAGATCATGCTGATCACGGGCGCCATTATCCAATTCAAGACCGGGGAGAAACCGGATAACCTGTACGGTGATGATGTGTATGCGGTAGTAATCGATGAGGCCAGCCGCTGCCGAGAGGATGCGTGGTTTGCCATACGCTCCACCGTTACCAGTACCGGCGGTAAGGTCAAGTTCATCGGTAACGTGAAGGGCAAAAAGAACTGGTTCTACAAGCTCTGTGTAAAGGCTCGATCCGGCGAAGACCCGAAGTATGCTTATTTCAAGATCACCGCTTACGATGCGGCCGCCGCCGGCATGATGACCAAAGACGGCCGGCCGTTCCTGGAAGAGATCGAGGAGGCTAAACGGGATCTACCTGAAGCAGTGTTTCGTGAGCTCTACCTGGCGGAACCATCCGAGGATGGCAGCAATCCTTTTGGTCTGCGCTTCATCGAACAGTGTACTTATCCTCTATCTACTCAGCCTGCGATCTGTTACGGGGTGGACTTGGCAAAGTACGTAGACTTCACCGCTATAATTGGCCTTGACAGAAACGCCAGCGTGTCGGATTTCCGCCACTTCCGTAAGGATTGGAAGCAGACCACCACCGAGATCATTGGCCTGGGGAAAAGTATGCCTGTGGCCCTAGACAGCACCGGCGTGGGCGATCCTATCGGTGAGGACCTGGGCAGACACATGGACGACATCGAATTGTTCACTTTCACCCAGCGCACCAAACAGCAGCTCATGGAGGCGTTGGCTCTGGCCATCCAAAAGCGGCTGATCAACTTCCCGGAGGGGATCATCAGGGACCAGCTGGAAGCCTTCGAGTTTGTTCATACCCGTACTGGCGTTAAGTACTCAGCGCCGGAAGGCGAGCACGATGATGCCGTGTGCGCCCTGGCGTTGGCATGGCATAAGTGGCAGACCGCATCTTTACAGGGGGATGGGCCGAGTGTCTGGTAAAAATCCTATATTCGCTGAATGGACGTATGGTTTAATTTCCCCGATCTTACTGCATTCAAGGTTCAAATGAACCACCCTCCCAGGGAAGGGGAATACGTCCGCGCCCCGGATATCCCCTATGAGTGTTTCCGTTCACATGGTGACTGGGAATTATACCATGACAAAAAGTATAATCGCGACGAATGGTACGTGATCCGCGTAACCTTTAACCTCCTCCCAACAGGCTCCTATGCCAATGTAATGCTTCAGCGAGCACCCCTTGCCAGCCCCGTGCATAATTAGTATCCAACACTTCAGCGGTTTTTATATATACCTACATGAAGACACTTTCATGGGGTACAATCACCGTTCAACAATTCCAGGACATACACCGCCTGTCCCTCACACCTGACATCGATGATTTCGAGCGGGTAGAGCGGGCAATCTGTATCCTGTTTGATATGACCGAGCAGCAGCTAGGCGACCTGCCGGTAAAGGAATTCACCGCCCTCGCCCGCCAGTGCACCTTCGCGCTTACCGACCAGGTACCGGGGAAACCCGTCAAATCCTTCCGCATCGGACGGAAAAAGTACGCTATCACCTACGACCCCACGAAGCTGCGCCACCGGCAGTATGTGGAGATCCTGACATTCGGGGATAAACCGATTGAGAACATGCACTACATCATGGCCAGCTTGGTGCAGCCAGTTCGTTGGGGCATGCGGAGAAAAAATGAAGCCAAGGATCACGAGGCGATCTCGGCGGATATGCTGAATGCGAAGCTGGTGGACGTCTACCACTCCTGTGTTTTTTTTTGCAAACTCTGGCTCAGTTTAATGGAACGTATTCGGGCCTCTTTGGTGTTTCAGATGATGCAGACGGGGATGACACAGAGCACCGCCCAGGAGCTGTTGAGCAGTTCAATAAACGCTATGGCTGGATTTATTCAACCTGGCAAGTGGCAGAATTTGAACGTGTGAGCTTAGATGATGCCTGGGAGCTACCACTGGTCCAAGTTCTCAATGACATGGCATACCTCAAAGCGAAAGCAGGGCACGACCGGGAGCTAAACCGAAAACGATAATGGCAAAGAGTATCAGTACAGCACAGGCGGAGGCGTTAGCCGAAGGCTTCTTCGATGGTCTCGGGAGCGATGAAGAATTCCAGCCAATTGAGACCGCCTCTACTCTGATCCAGTTGGCAGGCGATCTCGTAGGAACGGCGCAGGAGAACCTCAATAAGGTTGACCGGGTATCATCCGGCGCTCTGTCAGAAAGCATTAAGATTCTCAACCCTGAGGTGGTTAAGGAAACTATCCGCGTAGACATTCAGGCCTTGGACTACTACCGTTTCGTTGACCAGGGCGTGAAAGGCACGAGAGGAGGATCCGGTAAGTACTCCTTCAAAAACGAACGCGTAGGAAAGCGGATGCTTACCGCTCTTCGCAAATGGGTGATCAAAGAGAACCTGAAGGCAAGGACTACTCGAAAGTACAAAGCTATTTCAAAGCGGGAAGCAAAGCGGAAGCGGATCACGGAGACTTCAAATTCCATAGCCTACGCGATCGGTAAATCGATCAAACGGAAAGGCCTCAAACGAACCATGTTTTTCACCGACGCGGTGATCAGTACACAAAACAAGTTGAAGGATCTCGCCGCCCCCTTCAAAATCGACATCTTAAACACGCTACCAAAAAAACTATAAATGGCAATCGTTATCAATAATACACCTCCGGAATATGCCAGCGCACAGGATGACCTCATCTTTACTGTGTATGAGGCCACCAAAGCCAATGATCCGGTTACTTATCCGGATTACAAGTATGTGTGCGATATCTATGTGGGAGCGAACCAGGTGGCCAGACTGAAATCTGTACCGCATCCCGATAACAAAAGGGGGGTATTTAACATAGGTAGCATCGTTAGGAATTACCTGAGCACGACGTTCAACCCTGCATCGAGCACACTACGTGCTCAACAAATCGGGCTCGGAGAGTTCTTCATCAACGTGACGGTAAAGTTCGGAGAAGAGTATGATTTTGTATTGTATACGAACCTTACTGTTGACAGCGAGAGAAGGTATTACAATCACTATAATGGCAGGCTTACAGATTTGAATACGCTCCTTGCCAACTACCTGGACAATATTACATCCGCCAGGAGTTCGCCGGTAAAAGTCAACAGAAGCGAGAATTGGTTCTTCCTTTCTTTCTTTCCATCTTCTACTGCACCAATAACAATAAGGGCAACTTCTTTTAATTCGTCTGGAACCATCGATGTGAAAACCCAGTCATATACTCCTGCCGCTGCCTTCAACTTGCAAATTTTCAATCTTGCACCAGTTAACCTAAATAATTTTTGGCCTGGATTCATTAACGATGCGGTAGAATTTGTTCAGGTAAAATTTGAATTACCTGATGCGCCTTTTAACCCTCAAAGAACGATTGAGCTTACCTGCGAGCCCAGGTATCAGCCGTACATGTTACACTTTCTTAATCGGTTCGGAGGCTTCGATTCCATTGAGTGCTCAAAGGTATCCCGGAAGGAAATCAATATAGAGAAGGAGTCTTATGGCAGACTTCCTTATATCATCGATGCGAGCGGGATGGTCAGGTACAAAAACAGCAACAACGTAATGTATGAATCTGAGGCCAACTACAGTTCACTGTACAAGGAAAAGATGACGCTAAACACGGATATCCTTACCGATCAGGATTATCAATGGTTAGCGGATCTTGCCCGGTCCCCACTGGTCTACTTTGAAGACCTGAATCACTTTGTTCCGGTCAGTGTCAATCTGCCTACTTATGATATCCGCAAGCGGATCAATGACAAGCTGACGAGCCTGCCTATCAACATCGAATTCGGTAACCAGTTAAATGCACAGTACCGATGATCAGCGAAATATTCATGGAGAACAGGAGGCTGGATGTGTCCGCGGATATCTCAGCCTTACTGACTTTTGCACTTGATGATGTGAAGGACTTCTCTTCCCGGTCCACCACCTTCAGTAAAACGATAGTGCTGCCGGGTACTGGTAATAACAACGATGCCTTTGGTAATATCTTCCAGGTCGGTCAATCCAATTTCACCTCCGATGGTCTGCCCAATGTGGGCTACAATTTCAATGCCTCCAAGGCGGCGAACTGCATCATCTTTAAAGACCAGATCCAGGCGTTCACCGGAGTGCTCCGACTGATGCAGATCAATATTATCAACGGTCGATCAGAGTATGAAGTATCGGTATACGGGAAGCTGGCTGGTTTGAACGTGGCCCTATCCAGCAGGCTATTAGAGGATCTTGATTTTAGTGAATATGATACGGAACTGAGCACCGCCAATATCATCGCAAGCTGGGATAATGATACCGGAGCTGGACTGTACTTCCCGCTGGTTGATTACGGCAATTATGGAAGTGGTGGCACAGGTAAGCGGGATTGGGATATTCGCACGTTCCGTCCAGCGTTGTTCGCGAAAGAATACATCGATAAGATGTTTGCCGCCGCCAACTTCAGATACAGCAGTAGTCTTATTAACTCCGCGAGATTCAAAAAGCTTGTTATCCCTAATAATCAGAAGAAGCTTTTCAGACTCACCAACAGTTTCGTGACAGCAAATAAGACTGTGCCCGAATCGGTTATCTATGGTGATGAAGAGTTCACTTTAAGTTATGCGGAAATAGCTTCAGACTCTGTGACAAGCGCAAGTAACTTCACGAACATTGCAGATACAGCATTTCAATACAATCAGCCGGGTTCGATAAACACCAGGGTAAAATACCGGATTAAAGGAAGTTATGGGGGAACGCTTGGAATGCCTAATGCTCTTATAGGTGTTGCAAAAAACTTAACGAGCCCTGCGTTAGATACAACCGATTTTATACACTATCATTCTATATCGGTTGGCAACCCGATCGACAACCAGTTCGACATTTCCGGCGACTTCTTTGCGACCCTGGTAGAGAATGATGTATTGAGTATGCTGGCTGAAATTCAATTCGGCGGAGGTGGATTTACTTATAACGTTATTATTGAAGAAGCGACCTTTCTCATCGAAGGGCAAACGCCTACTCAGGTGGAGGTAGCTCCAGGCGAAACTATTGAGATCAACAACATACTTCCTCGCAATGTCCGTCAGGTGGATTTTCTGGTAAGCATAATCAAGCTGTTCAATCTCTATGTGTATGAAGACCGGTTTGATCCATCACTTATATACATCACTCCTTATGTTGATTTCTATTCTACTGACAGCGCCAATTCAGTGGACTGGACTTATAAGCTCAACCGAGATAAAGCAATTAAGGTAAAACCAATGAGCGAGCTCAATGCGAAGAAGTATGAATTCAAATGGAAATCCGACAGTGACTACTACAATGAACTGTACCGAAAGCGCTACGGCCAAGGATACGGTGATTACATATTCGATAGTCAGTATGAATTTTCTGAGCAGACAAAAGCCTTTGACCTGGTGTTTAGTTCAACGGTGCTGGTGGGATATTCCGGCGAGGATAAGGTTTTTCCGACCATCTTTAAAAGATCAGGACCGGATAATGCTCCAGTAGAAGAGAATGTGGACAGCAATATACGGTTGATGCAGACAAAGAAAGTAACAGGGGTTAGTTCCTGGGCGATCAAAGACGGAGGCAGTGTATTGACTTCCGTTTCAGATTACGGATATGCTGGCCATTTCGATGATCCTGATGTTCCTTTGAATGATCTCAACTTCGGCGTAGCTAAGGAACTCTTTTTCACCCTAACATCCGGGAATGTATCTACCACCCAGTTCAACATATACTGGTCCGGCTATATGGCAGAGATCACCGACAAGGACAGCAAGCTGCTTACCGGTAGTTTTTATCTAACGCCAATGGATGTCCTGCAATTGGATTTCAGCAGGTTCGTGCATGTGGATGGAGTTTTATTCCGGCTGAACAAGATCGAGGACTATAACATGAGCAAGCCCTCTGACTGTCAGGTACAATTATTAAAAGTCAACTATTTAATTTATTAAGATGGCAGATACCGTCATAGCAGCATCGCTCACCCTGGATAGTTCTGCGGCAGACCAGAGCGTAAGGAATTTTAAAAAGGAGTTGAAGGAAGCGCAGGCCGAGGCGTTGAGAGTGGCAGAATCCTTTGGCCCAGTTAGTAAAGAAGCAATTGCTGCAGCAAAGAAAGTTGCGGAATTGAAGGATAGTATACAAGACGCCAAAGAGGTGGCGGCACTTTTTGATCCAGGTGCAAAATTCCAAGTATTGGGTAACGCTGTGCGAACAGTCGTTGGCGGCTTCTCGGCTCTTACAGGTGCTATGTCATTGTTCGGGGCAGAAAGTGAAGAAGTCCAGAAGTCAATCCAACGGATACAAGCCGCTCTTGCTTTAGTTGAGGGCGTAAATACTATCGCAGATTCAGCTAAGGATTTCCAAAGGCTCGGGGCAGTTATCCAGCAGACGACAATATTCCAGAAGGCCAACGCTGCGGCTACTGCCGTAACTGCAGGGGCAATGAGACTTCTCGGAGTATCTGCTGAAACAACCGCTACATCCTTTCGTGTATTGAAGGGGGCCATAGTCGCAACTGGTATAGGAGCGCTTGTAGTCGCTATTGGGTTGGTGGTAGAGGCGTTGAATAACTGGACATCATCAGCTCAGAAGGCTGAAGAGCAACAGAAGCAATTAAACGATGCTGTGCTTAAAGGGGCAGAGGCGCAGTTGCAGGCGGAGCTGGCCGTGGTTCAGCGGCAAGAAAAGGAAGCTGTTGCAAGAGCAGAAGCGGCAGGTAAGTCTGAAAAGGAGATCGCAAAGATCAGAGAAGGATTTCAAAGATCGAGGATTGATTCTTATACACGTCATTACAATGAGATAAATAAAATCGATGAGTTAAAAGGCGCTCAGGCAATGTCTCACATAAAGGATATTCAAACAGACATTGCAGTAATTCAACTTCAAGCTCAAAAGAAGGAGCGGGAGAAACTGGAAGAGCATAATAAAAAGGTTGCAGAAAAAAATAAGGAGGCGGCAAAGAAAGCAGCCGAAGATCGAAAAAAGGAAATGGAAGAACGCGCCGCTGCGGAAAAGTGGGGGCAAGACCTTTTATTCAAAATCCGATTTGAACAACTGGAAGCGAATGCAAAGAATGAATTCATCAAAAGCCGACTGGAAGCGATGAAAACGGGGGAAGAAGAAAGGAGGTCAATCTGGGAGCAGGCGCAACTCACCGATCAATTGAGGGAGCAATTATTGAAGGAATCAAGAGCAAAGCAGAGGGCAGCCATTGAGAAAGTAGATAAGGAAGAAAAAGAGGCAAATGATAAAAAGGCTGCGGAGTTGCTTGCTACTGGCGTAAAGACATTGCAGGATAATGTAACAGCTATAAATGATGTGAGGAAGGAGCTCTTATTGGCAGACATGACAGAGTTTCAAAGGCAGAATATTGAACTTCAAAACTGGTACGAACAAAGGTTGAAGATTGTTGCAGGTAATCAGGCTTTAGAGGCGGATCTAATTCAGGAGTATGAGGAAAGGAAAAGCAAAATTGTAGAAGCTCAAAATGCATTACGATTAGGATTGGTAGCCGGGTTCCTCAATCAAAGCGCCGACCTGGTAGGCAAACAAACCGTTGCAGGAAAGGTACTTGCCATCGCCTCGGCAACGATTGATACCTATGCCGCAGCTAACAAAGCACTGAGAGCAGATTACGGAATATTTGGACCCGCTGCTATGGTAGCGCGTATCATAGCTGTTACAACAACTATCGCTACAGGTTTAAAAAATGTCCGAGAGATTGCCCGCACACAAGTACCGGGAGGCGGAGGATCCGGTGGAGGGTCTGCTTCCGTACCATCAGTAACCGCCGCCGCACCTCTACAGCCAGCTGCACCAGTTACCACAACCACTCAGTTGGATAGCGAAAGCCTAAACAAAATCGGGAACGCCTCTACTCGTGCATATGTAATTGAGAAAGACATTACCGATGAACAGGAGAAGCAGGCCAGGATAGCCCGTGCCGCCCGGTTAGGAGGGTAAAATCAAACAACCCCACACCAGGAATATTTACCGGTATGGGGTTGCCTATTTTCAGATGTGTTATCGATGACTCATTAGAGTCAGATCTACAAGTAGAGTTCGTTGCGCTGGTTGATAAACCGGCCATCGAGAAAAACTTTCTTGCCTTTAAGGAAGAGCGTTTGCGATTCAACGTCGATCAGGAGCAGCGGATAGTATCTGGGCCTGCGATGCTGGCGGACATGCTGATCTTCAGGCGAGATCCTGTAATCGGAGATTATTATACAGTCTTCGACAAACCTACCATTTTATCGATCGTGCAGAAGTTCTTTAAAAAGGGCTTCATTCACAACTTTAACCTACAACACGATCCATCCCAGACAACATCAGGGCTGACCATTTACGAAAGCTTCATCACCGATGAAGCTCGTGGCATTATGCCCATGAAAGGATTTGAAGACGCCAAAGACGGCTCCTGGTTTCTTACCGCCAAGGTAGATGATGATGCTATCTGGGAGAAGGTGAAAAGTGGAGAAGTTAAAGGGTTTTCGGTGGAGGGTTTATTCCGACAGGTGCCCGTACAAATGCAAAAATTCTCTACCGATGAGGTGCTGGATAGCATCAAAACGCTGCTCCAAAATTGGTCCCCGGAAGATTAAAATCAAACAAACACTTCACTAAAATATTTACCAGTATGAGCACAGAAAAAACACCAGGAAAGGCTGCCCAGATTTTATCTGCTATCAAGAAGATTCTGTTTGCAGATGAGCAACCTGCTACGCCAATCAGTGTAACCACTACTGACGGAGTCGAGTTATCTGTAAACAAGATGGAAGTGGGAGGCACAGTAATGTCTGGTGGTGCGCCTGCGCCCGCAAATTCTTATGTGTTGCAAGACGGAACAACACTGGTTGTGGATGGTTCCGGATTGATCACTTCAATTACGCCGGCAACCCCGGCTGCGGCGCCTACGCCAGCCGCAGAACCCGCGCCAGTTGAAACGGCCGCTCAAGGCTTCGGCACAGACGAGGTGCTCGACACTCCTGAAAAAATCCGAAAAGCTACAGAAGCATTCGCGACCGGCACCCCTGAAGAAAGGGTAGCCGCTATCGAGATCTGTGTAAAAGCCTTGATGGAATATGCTTTCGGATGGCAAATGCGTGAAGCGAAAGAGAAGCAGGATCGTGACGCGGCTATGGCTGTTTACAACGCCTCCCTCAACACTACACAATCTGCGGTGGCAACTCAACAACAGGCGATGAAACAAATGTACGACCTGGTGTCTGAGCTCGTGCAATTGCCCGCTGACGAACCTCCTGCTGATTCCAAAAGCAAATTCTCTTTCTCGAAAGTAGGCGAAAAAAAGAAGGGCTTGGAGAAGTACCAGGAAGCAGCCAGGCAGATTAAGCTGGAAAAGCAAAACTGATTAACAGCACTTCGGTGCTTAAAATATTAAAACGTAAGAACGATGGCATACAATGTTGCGGCATTAACAAACTATACAATCGAGAACGAAAATCTTCTCGTAATGAAATCACTGTTTACCGGTAAGACGTCTCAGTTGATTCAGTCTGAAGGTAACGTGATGACAGGGGTCAAATCTTCTGAGCAGATCAACATTCTGGACACTGATGCCATCTTCCAAAACGGTGGCTCTTGTGGATTCACCACCAGCGGTAATACAACGTTCACTCAGCGAGCAGTAACTGTGGGCAAAGTAAAGGTGAACGAGTCTCTTTGTCCTGCTGCGCTTGAAACCAAGTACACCCAGAAGGCTCTGCAAATCGGAAGCAAGTACGACAGCATTCCATTCGAGCAGCAGTATACCGACCAGAAGGCCGGAACAATCGCTCAACAAATTGAGATTGCTCTGTGGCAGGGTGACACCGGTCATAGCAATGTCAATATCAATAAGTGGGATGGCCTGATCAAACTGATCGACGCCGCTGCAGCCGCGACCAACGCCAACCAGGCGGCCTATATTGCCGGTGCTCCAATCACCACATCGACAGGTATCACAACCTCAAACGTGAAAGCTATCGTAGCTGCTATGTGGCTGGCCATGCCTGCGAACATCCAGGGTAAGGATGATATCCGCGTATTCTGCGGATGGGACACTTTCAACAAATTCATAGCAGCATACACTGACGTGAACCTGTTCCACTTTGCTCCTGCAGGAACAGAAGTGAGCGCCGCCAACGGAGAGGTAATCATCCCTGGTACCAACTACCGTCTCACTGCGGTACACGGGCTGGACGGCACAAACCGCTTGTTCACTGTCAGGATGAGCAACTTGTACATCGGCACCGACCTGGAGAATGAAGAAGAAAAGTGGGAAATCTTCTACGCCAGGGAGGCTGATGAGATTCGCTTCATCTCTTTGTTCAAGTATGGTGTGAACGTAGCGTTTCCCAACGAGATCGTGTCTTTCAAACTTTCTTAATAAGTGTTGGCCCGGGGTAACCGGGCCTTCCTCACTTTCAAATATTTTACCATGCCTTGCGCATTAACACAAGGGTATAACAACGACTGCCGGGAGGGTATCGGCGGCCTGAAGGAGGTGTATATCATCGAGCTCGGCAACGTGTCTTCAATGACCGAGGTGAGCGGAGTGATTACAGCAATCACGAAGGCTTCTGGAAAACGTTTCTGGAAGTACTCACTGGTTCGTGAAACCTCCAATGCAACGGAGACAATCACCGGCAGCGAACAGAATGGTACGTTGTACTATGCCCAACAGGTTCAGATCATACTCAACAAAAAGACGGCCAGCGTTCGTAATGAGATCATGCTGCTCGCTAAGAACAACGTGATCATTATCGGGGTGGAGAACACCGGTAAAGCTTTCCTTTATGGAAAGGTGAACGGCCTGCAGTTGAACGGTGGAACCTCTGATTCGGGTACCGCATGGGCGGACCGTAACGGTTACACTCTTCCGTTCACTGGTAATGAGGTTGCTCTTGCCCCAGAAGTTGACACCTCTCTGCTGGCATCGCTTGAAACTCCTGCATAATTACATCCTGAGCAATAGTTGAAGACCGCCCCACAAGGGCGGTTTTTTGGTTTCAAACAAAAAGAGGGAAAGTATATATACCAGTATGTTGGTATTGACCCAAGGGCAATCAGCCGAAAAAATAATAGTAACCCTCACAGAGTTGCAAACGCTTCTTGAGCCCTATTACCTTTTTCAGTTTATCCATGTTCTTACTAAAAATATTGTAACGGTAATCCGCTCTCTGGATGAAGACGAAAGTGAGTACCCAGAAAGGTACAATCAGTTTGAAATAAATACTGCTTATGTTTTCACTAACCAGCCAAGAGGAGAGTGGCATTACTGGGTATATGAGCAAGCAAGCGAGACTAACACGGATCCTGCTTTATCAACAGCGTTGCTCGAAACAGGTAAGCTCTTGCTGCAGCCTTCAACCGAATTTGGCTTCGATCAGTACGATAAGCCAGTAACCTACAAAACATACAATGGCTGATCAAGATACAGATATCATTGTGCTGCAGTTCGCAGATAGCAAGATACCGGAATTCAAAGAAGTCCGCAATAAGGATTATATACTTTACGGCGAGGATAATAAATACCCCGACTACCTGACAGCATTGTATAACAAATCTCCAACGCACAACGCTATAGTCAATGGGAAAAGCGATTACATCCTAGGTAGCGGATTGGATCAGAAGGTACCTCAGCCGGGAGGCTTCGCGCCATTCGTAAAGGAAGATGGTACTGTTGTCGCCGCTTCCCCTATTAATTCTCGCGGAGAAACTATGAATGAGGTGCTGGCGAAATCTATCAAGGACCTCGAAATCTATGGAGGGTTCCGCTGGATCATTACTTTTAATATGCTCGGCAATATCGCTGAGATCAACCATTATGACTATGATAAGTTCCGTACAGGGAAGGCTCCCGGAACCTATTTATTCAAGAATAACTGGAGCAGCTACCGTGAAGAACCTATTTCTTACGAAGAGTACGATCCATTAGCTGTTCAAAAGGAGAAGAACGAAAAAGGTAAAGTTTCCTCAAAAGTTTTTGCCTATAACGAATACAGGCCTGGTTGCCAGTTCTATCCTCTCCCCGGATACATCGCTACCTGTAATTACATTGAAATTGAGATCGAGATAAGTAAGTTTCACCTGAGTTCAATCAGGAACGGCATGATGCCGTCCAAGATGATCCAGTTCTATACCGGAGAACCCTCTGAAGACAAGAAAAAGGAGATAGAGAACAGGTTTAAAAAGAAGTTTTCGGGTAGCGAAAATGCAGGAAAATTTGTGCTTGTTTTTAATTCTAATAAGGATAAGACTGTAGACATAGAGGATCTTTCCTTTAACGAATTAGACAAGCAATTTGAAATACTAAATAAAACTAGTCAGCAACAGATTTTTACAGGGCACCAGGTAACTAGCCCGATGCTGTTCGGTATTAAGAGTGAGGGTCAATTGGGTGGTAACACCGAATTAAAGACTTCCTATGAAATCTTCATCAATACGTATGCAAAACCTAAGCAACTCAATATCGAAAAGGTTGTCAACTACTTTGGAAAGTTGATGGGGAAAGGGGAAGGGTATTTTATTCGGCAGTTAGACCCCATCGGGATTATAGTTCCTGAATCAATGTTAAGCACAGTCTTAAAGCCTGAGGAAGCTCGCGAATTATTGGGACTGCCAGCCATTGAAACTACTACAATAGGCCCATCTCAAAAGATAATTGACACACTGTCTTCTGTTTCTCCGCTTGTTGCCACCAAAATACTAGACTCGCTTTCCTCCAATGAGATCAGGGCTCTTGCCTCCTTACCACCTCTGCCAGGAGGAGACAGTCCTTCGTCCCAGGTTCCGGGGAGCGCGGCGCCTGCTCAGGAACTCTCAACAAATGAAGGGGTAAGTTCTGCCAACGATAATATTAAAAACCTAACCGGCAAACAACATCAACAGCTGATGCGAATCATTCGCCAGTACGGTAAAGGCCAGTTATCGAAAGAGCAGGCAACTGTCTTGTTAAAGACAGGTCTTCAGTTGTCAGATGATGATATTGCTATATTGCTCGGTGTTGAAGAAGACGCAACAATGGAAGAGTTTGCTGCGCAGTTGCTCTCTGAAGAGGATACATTAAAAGTGTTTGACTCAATGGGAGAACTTAAGCTCGACTTTCATATAATCAAAAGCAAGCGGGTAAAGTTCTCATCCGATAAAGAAGCTGCGGAAGATGAGCTTGCCTTTTATCAGCTCGCTTTTAAAACTGAGGTGACTAACACAGAAGCTGCTATCCTGGACCTGATAAAAAAAGACAAAAGGATAACGCCTGAAGTTATTGCTGAAACTATCGGATCATCCACTGAATATGTGACCAGTAAAATTGCTTCATTAACACGGAAGGGGTTAATAACATCTACTACGGAAGTTATCGGCGAAGACACCCAAATAGAACGAACAGTAACAGACTCAATCAAAGATATTGATCCGCCATCAGGTGAAATTGAAACAACAGAGATCTATATCAAATATTCTTATGAAGGTCCGAAGGACGATAAGAATCGGCCCTTCTGCAAGAAGCTTCTGGAACTTGATAGACTCTATTCCAGGAAGGATATAGAAACAATGTCCCAGCGCCTGGGCTATTCTGTATGGGATCGCAGGGGCGGCTGGTGGGGAGATAAACCATATTGTCGACATCGCTGGGTAAGTCATGTTGTAGTAAGAAAAGGAGGTAAAAAATGAGCTTAAATATTCTTCTGATATCAGACTCAATGATAAAGGAGCGAACTGCCATTCACGGGAATATCGATCCCAAGTTGATCTACCCCGATATAAAAGTTGCACAGGATATGTATATCCATCCGGTACTTGGATCTGCACTGTACAATAAGATTCTGAGTGATATCAGTGCCGGCACTTTAGCGGGGAATTACAAAAACTTGGTGGACGTATTCATTGTGGACGCTCTTATCTATTACACGCTGATGATATTGCCACAAACTATATCATACCAGTTCTGGAACAAGGGGGTAATTCGTAAACAAGGGGTAGATACAGAGTTGCCTTCAATGTCAGACTTAGTTGATTTATCAAACAACTATAAGAACAGGGCGGAGTTCTATGCTAACCGTCTTCGACTGTATCTCAAACAGAATGCTGCCGCTATGTTCCCTGAGTACTTAAATCCAGGAAACGGTGTTGATGATATGAACCCGCAGAATAAATCATTCACGCTTCCTGTATACCTGGGTGATGATTGCGGTTGTGGTAAATCATATGAAGAAAAATATCAAGGGAATAAACCAAACTGTTGTGACTGATGGCAAACACAACTCCGAATAAGAAAAACGAACGGAAACTGAAACTCTACTTACAAAAGCAGCATGACACTCAACCAGGTAATAGCAAGGATAAGAAGCATAATACTGGCGCACAAACAAATGCGAAGCTTCAAGTTCGGACCACCAAGTGATGCACTGACCGATCATACGACGAAATATCCGTGCGCCCTATTACAAGACACAAGCGGTGTATTGGATATCGGAGGGAGAGTGGATACCTATGGTTTCCGCCTTTTCCTGTTGGACCTGGCGAATGTCAGTGAGGATGCAAAGCTCAATGAGCTGGATGTGCAAAGTGACATGCGTTCGGTCGCTAAGGATCTGCTCGCTGAATTTAATCACCAGTCATTTCAAGATTGGAAAGTGAGCCAGTCCAACGCAACGGTTTTGCTAAGGGAAGAGCTGGACGACCTCACTGCAGGTATATACTTTGATTTGACTTTTTCAACTCTCTGGGAGCCGGATGCTTGTGCGGTTCCAACAGATTCACCGATTCAAACTGAAGATATGAAACTTGTCTACGACGAAAAATATGTAGCCTCCGGGGCAGAAGGAAAGAACCTCACAATCCCTGCGATACTCGGCAAGAAGTTACTGCTGGTAACCAGGGAGAATCAACCGATTTACAAGGTGTCTGTCAATCCTGACGCATTGGAGTATACTTGGGATGGGACTGTGATCGGCCTTGCTGTTCCCGTAGTAGCCGGAGAAAGATTCTTAATCCTTTACAGAAACTACTAAGATGAAAAAGACCATTATTTTTTTATTGTCCATTCTGTTGTTCTCTGAAGTGTTCTCCCAGCAGGATGATTCTACCTATTACATCTGGAATAAAGTACAGTATGGGAACCGGCAGAACCGCGGATGGTTTGACAAGATGTTATACTTCCCATACCGCGATAGCGCTGAGAAAGGGGATCGCCCAGGCGCATTCATTAAGTTCATTGGAGATAACCAGGTATATCAATGGGAGAACGGAAAGTGGAACGCATTCGGAGGTATCGACAATTCTAAGGTACCTCTTACCCGATCTATAACCATTAATGGAATCACACAGGATCTTATCGCAAATCGAACCTGGACGCTGGGTAAATCCGACATCGGTCTTGCGAACGTCGATAATACATCAGACCTGAACAAGCCGGTTTCCATAGCCCAGCAGGCGGCATTAAACCTGAAAGTAGACTCAGTAAAGAGGCGAACAGATAGCGTGTTCTTCTACAAGAACGGCGTGGAGGTTTTTGCGTATAAGGATAGCGTAGGGGGAGGAGCGACCAATATTAATGCAAACTACGCAATCCGAAAATCGATCGATACTGTTCAGCTGAACAAGAACCTCCTTCTATACGGAGGAGATGATAAAATAGATTTCATTCAGCGTTTTGTTTCCGATTCTGGTAATAACAGTAATTCAGGCCTGTCGGATGCTCAGGCAAAACTCAACCTTGCCAATATCCAGAATGATGTCAACCTACTTGCGAATTATTACGGAGATGCACGAGCTGGATTAAAGGCTCGAAGCCTCTTCCGTGAGCAATTCACAATCTCCCAGCATGGCGTGAAGGTAGGATCTTACGATATTCTCGGCGGGAAAGCCTATGCAAGAATCACCGGTATGGAACCGGCAGGTACATGGACCGACACCAGTAACATGGGTAAGCAGTCCTGGGCGCATAGTGTACCGACCAATCAGGCAGGATACCATTACATTTTTGTAACAGAAATAGACACCTTGCTCGGGAAGTCTAATCCATATGATTCTCGTAGACCTATGAGACTGGCGGCCAGCCTTACCGAATGTGACACTACTCCTGGGACATATTATACACCTGCGCTTAACGTGAATCCGATCATGGTGTATGTGCATCCTACGGCAGGCAATGCCAACAGCAATGCATACCGGTATGAAATAGTGAAGAGACCTTTTGTAATCGATGCGACAGCGGGTGGAACCGTGGCCAATGGAGCATTTAAAAAGGCAGTGATTGAACATTTAAATATCATTGGCTCCGGACATGGTTATGGAATGATTGGTGCGGGTGATAGCATCCTGATCAGAAATAATATCATTGGAGAAGGCGGTACGCATCACGTTGTGGCAAACTCTGGCATCATAGACAACAACGTATTCCGGCCTGGTCCACGCGGTCTAGCTCAGGGAGAAACGGCTATTGTAATGTACGAGGCGCAAGGTGGCGGTAATTTCTCGCGCATCACAAATAATATCATTCTTAACAATGCTTCACCTATACTTTCACATATCGGCAATGTAACCACCTCCACCTGGACGGAAGAACTGAATATTTCTGGTAATTACCTATTCGCTGATACTGCTGGTTCTTATGGTAGCACGGCGTTATCCGGCGATGGGATCAAGCGGCTAGCTATCCGAAATAACTATATATACGGATATAAGAAAGCATTCAGCGGCCTGGCTACTGAGTTTGTAGTAGAAGGAAACATCTTCAATCGGATCTCTGAAAGGTCAGGCTTGTCTTACCCCACAAATTACCCGATCAATTTTTTCTACAACAACAATTTGTTGGTCATGGAAGGTGATGCCACCGGTGCAGGCATGTACGGGCTGCAATTGACGCAGACAGATTTTAAAGGCACGATTACGAATTCAATCTTTCGCGATCAATCGAATAAAACTACCAGCAGTACTTTTCTGGTAGGTGTACAGTCCTCAGTTGATCAAATCCAAAGCTATCGTAATATCTTTATTGTTGACCGTACCAACAGTGGCGCATCACGTATCATTGTAGGCGACAAGCTGAGCTCCGGAACTCCTTTTGTGAACAATTATAAGGGAGATTACAATGTATATATCAAAGTGAAGGGAACTGGCCCACAATGGATTCTTCTGAACAATGGTGGCAGCCCTACACTTACAACATTGGCTGCATGGCAAGCACAATCCGGACAGGATCAACATAGCATTTACTTCGACTGCGCAAATTATCCTGCGGGTCTGAAGCAGATTTTTATTGACCCTGATAACGGCAATTACAATTTGGCTAACACCCCACAAGGCGATAGTATCCGTGCACTGCGTGCCGGCATGACCACTCCGCCAGCTTTCTTTCCGCGCTTTCCAACGCAGCTTGAAGCTGTCGAAAGTATGCGGAATCCTGGATCTATTGCATCTGCCTGGAAATACGGCGTCGGAAAGTCAGGATCTATCATCTACGATGGAAGTGAGACGAAAATCACCCAGGGGACAAATGTAACAGTCACCGGTAGCGGTACTGTGGCTTCTCCATATGTGATCAATGCATCCGGAGGTGGCGGCGGAGCCAGTGGTCTCGATTCAACGGTAGCCACAACTCTTTTTCATAATGTTGACGGCAACACCTATAGCGGTACACCGAAGTTCGGGGCAAAAAATAGTAAAACAATTTCTTTCCTTACAAACAACACCAACAGAGGTTTCTTACGCTCAAATGGGGACTGGCTTTTTGGTCCCGATTCTACAGGCATTACAGCGGGCGATGCAACGGTAACTGTAAAGGGTAATCTCACCCAGACAGGAAGTGTAGCCGGAACAACTGCGGGTGTTACGGTGAGTCCAACCTTGACGGCTACCGCAAATTCACAATCGTTATCACCACTTTATATTTCTCCAACTTTTTCAATAGGAGCGTTTACAAGTATCGCATACAGATTTTTCACGGCCCAGGCAAATGTTGCGTCCAATTTTGTCACAGGCCTAATAAACAATAGTGGATCGGGAGGAGGCGCGTCTTTTGTTGCCAGTTCATCTACTTCCTCAATTCAATTGCGCAGCGATGGTCTTGTCTATGCCCCTTCAACTGATCTGCAATTAACTCCTGCCGGAACTTCCAATGGTATTCGGTTCAATAACAGCTTTGGGGTGGCGGGAGCAATTTTTCAGAACGGCCTTTTGAAAATCGGAGACGGAACAGCCGGTACAGCGCGTCTCACACTGGGTGCTAACCTTACGGGAAACAACCGTGGCGTCGGTGGCGTTCAGTCTGCATTTTTAGCAGCCACCTATACTGACAATAACACCTCTGCCAGTGGTACAGTGGCGCATGTTGCAGCCAACGGTATCGCTCAACCAACGCTCGCAGCATCTAATACCAGTGTAACATATACCAATGCATCTACGCTCTACCTGGACAATGCACCAGCGGCAGGAACAAATGTAACCATTACCAATCCGTGGTCGCTTTTTGTAAATAATGGTCGCACGAGGGTCGGTGCGCTTTATTTGAATGGAACAATGTCGTCAACGGCTCCTGTTTCAATTCTCGGAAAAGGAACGGATAGCTCTGTAGTTCAGATTATGGCGCCAATATCAAATACAGGAACTCTTGACTTCGATCTGACTTCTGTTAACTCTCAAGACCTCACCATTACAGTGACAGGCGCAACTGTAGGTGATGTGGTTGCTATTGGTGTCCCTAATGGATCGGTGGCTACTGATGTTACATTCTTCGCTTGGGTGAGTGCAACAAATACGGTAAGTGTCAGGGCCAGCAGAGTGGGCGGCGGTGCCGCTGTGGATCCGGCAAGCGGAACTTTTAAAGTAACTGTTTTTAAATTTTAACATACAATGAAAAAATTACTTTTCTTTTTACTCTTCCTCCCCTTCCTGCTGCAGGCGCAGCTGGTTGAGAAGTTTCCGAAGTCAACAACCAACCCTTTCGGGTATGTGATCCTGAAGCCGTCTGACTATTCAGCAACGAAGTCATACCCTGTATGGCCATTCGTAC
>NZ_JBQCGW010000012.1:0-30197 GCF_051955275.1 Pseudobacter sp.
ACAAAAGGAATGGATCATAAAAGAAATCAATCAATGAGCGACCTCCTGCTCTGCATAAAATGTAAAAAAGGCTTGACCACCCGAAGGGAGGACGGACAACCGGTGTGCGGCCTGTGTAAAACAAAACCATCAGATCAAAACCAAGCATATGCCAATAACAACATGGATACACTCTTATTGCGAAGTGGAGAGCATGAGCTCAGTGAAAGACAAGACCCTGAACGATCTCTTCCAGGAAGTCCGGCAGGCAACCAATAACCGCTTCCTGCTTTCTGAAACTGAATACCAGGATCGAGGCTGGTTTGGGAAACGGAACAGGAGGACGGCGTACACCCTGTACATCCACATCATGCACGATGAATACCAGGTAATCAATTTCGCCACTGCGCAGACGGAAGGAAGCATAAATACCGCTGCTCCACGCGAAACAATCATGAACTACTTCTACGGAGTGCTGACGGGAATTCAACACGAAGCCCACAAAAAAGCAAACCCATGAGCAGACCAACATTCTACACCACCAAGGAGGGACGCGCGCATATGGCTCAGTTCATCCTGGATCATCAGTACACCCATTCTGTTGACATGATCCGAAAGGAGACTGGCGCCAGCCCGGAGTTTATCAAGAACATCTTCATCGAACTGGACATTGAGCCACTGACTAATACAGACCTGTACATGAAATTCCTGTTGGAGAACCACGAGATGAGCCCGGAAGAGGCGGCGCTAACTCTTGGCATTACCAGCACTTACGTGTACATGCTGCTGAACAAGAAGCCGAGCCCGCGACTGAAACAGGTTATGAAACTCGAAAAGCAAATAGCATGAATCTTATAGAATACCTCCCTTACTACTTAGACTGCGGATACTGGACAGAGAACAGCCAGGGGCACCTGAATTACGAAACCCTCGGGAATGTTATTGACATGGTCCAAAGAGGGAGAAACGTGCAGTTGTTCCTGCGTCCGCTTTCCTCCATGACAGAAGAAGAAGCCGGAGCCTTATACAGGATTGCTTCATGTTCTTTCTTTGAGCCACAATGGAAGATTGTTTCCAGGACGAACGGCTACACTGAGGGCGTGCATAG
Organism: Pseudobacter sp.; assembly: GCF_051955275.1. Classification (NCBI taxonomy): domain Bacteria; kingdom Pseudomonadati; phylum Bacteroidota; class Chitinophagia; order Chitinophagales; family Chitinophagaceae; genus Pseudobacter; species Pseudobacter sp. The sequence goes on from NZ_JBQCGW010000012.1 coordinate 1,088, forward strand.
AGTCCATGAATCAGTAGTTTGTTACCGGTTCGATGTTTTTTCGGAGCATCCTTTAGTAATGGATTACCTCCCAGACACTCTGCTTCAGCTCGATGACGAAGACAGTTCTTTCACGTGGGGCAGGTTTTCAAATGCAGGAACGGACCTCGACAATTCAGTAGAGGATGAATTGGGGGCGCAAGTTCACTTCCTGCTGCAAAGAAAGTTCGACCTATTCGGGCTCATTGCAGCGGACCATGCAGTTAACATCAATAAAATTCAAACAGCATGAAAGAATACATCTTCCGCGGGAAGAAGATTTCCGACAATCGGTGGATCGAAGGCTCACTGATACAATGGCCAGCAGGCGAAGCTCAGATAGTTGTCCCAGGCCGGGAGTACGGCAAGATGGTAGCTCACGGAGTTGTTCCGGAATCAGTCGGCATTTACATCGGCATCAAAGGCTACACAGGAGAATATGAGACCAGGCGCGAAAATGAGGTGAAGCTTTTTGATGGTGATATTGTCGAGGCCCGTAGCGAGGGTTCCCGCGGAATTTTCATCATTCGCTATAGTCAGCAGTCCTCACCTGGCTTTTTTCTCTATCCTGCATGGCAGAGCCGGAAGATGTGGAGTATCCACGGATCAGACATCGGCCGTTCCCCTGGCGATTACTTAGACAACCTCTGCGTACTCGGAAACATACACGACAATCCTGAACTCGTAAAACAAATGAAAGCATGATCTTGAAATCCTATCCACCAAAACCGGTGTACAAAGAAGGCGATAGGAAGACAGTACGCCGCTTCGCCTGGGGACCAACCAGAGTTGAGAACGAGCTCATCTGGATGCAGTCCTACTGGCAGGTCTACGAAATGTACCGAGGCCCCTTCTTCGATCCCATATTGTACAGAACCATCTATAACGTCAAGCAATGGAAACTTATAAGCGAACACCTTACACAGCCATGAAATACATCTTTATTTCTCTTCTTTCCCTGGTGAGTCTGACAGCAGCTGCTCAGAACGACACATTACCCGTACATCGGAAGTTTGACAGGAAGTTGTTCCCGTGGCAATATGATACTCTGCGGGTTTGGGTTTCTTTTGGCGACCCGCGTATTGTACGATTCGTTGGGGAAGATCAACATGGATCTCACATAAGCATGGGTGTGGGCGACAGTAGTTTCCATATACAAGGGGATACTATGGAGGTTATCAAAATGCTATGGTATGACCTGGACAAAGCACTGAATAGGGAAGTCGAACTTCTCCGAAGCGTCCATAAGGCTGTACAATTTACCAACACCGTATACGACCACCTGAAGACCAGTAAGCAGTGGTATGCCTTTGAGAAGGCTATCCACCAGCTTGGTTACAGAACCTATATAAGGACACCCAAAAAGAAAAAACCATGAATCTCGAATCAATCATATTCAGCGGCATGCTGCTGTCCGTTGGCGCCGCTGCCGCATATCTGCTCCGCAAGGTTCCAAATTTAATCTGGGACTGGATCCGCCGGAAGACTTTCTACAGTGTCTCCATATACCAGAACGACGACCTGTTCGATGTGCTCGAAACCTTCTTCTCCCGCAACTTCATGAAGAAGTACATGGATGTGGAAGCGTCTCTGATCCCTTCAGATGAAGAGGGCCAGGACCGGACCTTACGGTACATGCAGGAGGAGAACTTCTTTGTGATGAAGATCAACGGGAAACGAATTCTGATCTCGAAATCAAAGGAGCGCTTGGATAAGGTGGCGTCCCTGAAGGAACTGTACTACCGCAAGTTTAAGATTCAAGGCTTCATGGCCAAGGCCGAGATCAACAGCCTCCTGGAATCGATCGTAACCGAATACAACCAGGAGAAGCAGCGCAACCGACTGAAAGTGTACACCAACAACCCGTACGGCGATTGGCACCGGGCCAATGATGTAACTGTGAAATCCTTCGACAAAGTATTCATCGACCCGGGAATGAAGAAACGCCTGATGGAAGACCTGCAGGAATTCGCGGAAAGCAAAGACTGGTATCACCAGCGTGGCATCCGGTATAAAAGATCCTTCTGTTTCTTCGGGCCGCCCGGCACCGGAAAGACCAGCGTCGCCATGGCCATGGCTGAATACCTACAAAAGGATCTCTTCGTTATGAACCTGAGCGCCTTTGAGAATGACAGTTACTTCAACCGTGCGTTCGCCACGGTCACCAGGAACGCTATTCTTCTGATCGAAGACATTGACCGGGCTTTTTCCCATCGGAAGAACGTAAACAGCAAAATCTCCTTCTCTGCACTCCTGAACTCGACAGATGGATCTCTATGCCGGGATGGTATGATCCTGGTGATCACCACTAACCACATTGACCAACTGGACGAAGCGTTGATTCGGGACGGCAGAATGGATGTGAAAATGGAAATCACCAACCCGTCGGCCGAACTGGTCCGGCAGTACCTGGAATCCTTTTACCAATCCCAGGTAGATGAATTCGAGCTGGTCCGTGGACTCTCCATGAGTTCAGTGCAAGAGCTCTGCATAGCAAACAAGGGCGACATCGGGCCCGTACTCCAGCGGCTCCGCATCAATCACCTTCAATCGGTAGCATCATGAGTTTATGGTTTAAGCTATCTGAAAAGTTCAATGATCAATTTGATCCAAGCAGCCATTTCTTTGTTCTCTTTCAACCAGTTAATTATCCTTTTGAAAACCTTTTTCATGTTAAATGAGCGCCAAAAGAGCACTCTCCCTGATAATAAATATCAATTCACGAGATCCGTTTGAGTTAGAAATAAATACCCCAATGATATGGAAGCCAAGACCAACATTTCAGAAAGACTGAAACATCTCCGCAAGAGGAGTAAGTTCACACTCGGAATTATTGCCAACTACCTGGAAATAAAAGTTTCCCGTTACCAGCATTACGAGAACAGCAGAGCGGCGCCGCCGCTTCATATCCTTATTCGCCTGGCCAGTCTTTACAACTTCACTCTTGATGAACTGGTGGGTGATGCAAAACCGCAAACGCCGAAGATCGAGGAACGGTACAGGATGGCCTCTCCGGAGGAAAGAAGGATAGTGGATTTTATCCTGAAACTTGATTGCTAAATAATTTAGTAATTTTAGGTATGGCAAAAGCAGCGAATAAGAAGCCGACAGAAAAAAGCCCTCCCGTAAAGCCAAGAAAGGCAGAGCCTGGAGATCAGCGATTGGGTAACCAATGGTGGAGGTTGCGTGCAAAGCATGGCCGGGATAAAGAGTATGAAACTCCAGACCTCTTATGGGAGGAAATTTCCGACTATTTCCAGGAGTGCGATGATAACCCATGGGTGAAGTGTGAAGCTGTTAAAAGTGGAGACTTAACCGGTCAAATTATTAAAGTGCCAACAGCAAGGCCATATACACTATCTGGGCTATGTATTCATTTGGGAATAAGCCAGACAGCATGGAAGAATTACTGCAAGCGTGAAGATTTTATTGGGGTCTGTACGCACGCGGAGGAAGTGGTCAAGACACAAAAGTTTGAGGGTGCTGCTGTCGGAGCTTTTAACGCTAACATAATAGCCAGAGACCTTGGGCTGAAAGATAGCTCTGAGGTGAAAGTTACCAAGGTCGGAAAGGATCTTTCTGATGAAACTTATGAATAATGGCTCGATTCGATAAGAAGTGGTTCAACCCGCTTTACTTCATAATCCTTAATATTCTGAAGGACGAGAGTGTTCGTCAGGTATTGATCTATGGGGGTAAGTCATCTTCAAAAACTGTTTCTGTCTGTCAGGCGCTCTCAAAGGAGGCGTATGTAAAGGCCGCCAACTCTATAACCTTCCGGAAGGAATCCTCCATTATTCCTACTACTCTAAAGAAGTCGTTTAACCTGGCCATTGATAGCATGTATCTTTTCCCTGCCGTAGATAAGCAGGACCGGCGCTTTCTGTTTAATTCGGAGCCGGGCAAGCAATCCGAGATAGTAATGAAAGGGCTCGATGATCCGGAAAAAGCAAAGGGTATTGAGTCTTACAAATACGTTCTTCTGGATGAGCTCAACCACTTCGACGAGGCAGAGTATGAGCAGTTCAATCTCTCATTACGTGGCATTCCGGGTCAAAAGTTGTTTGGTCTATGGAATCCGGTGGATGAGCGCAGCTGGGTAAAGACGGAGTTGGTAGATAAATACGAATTCGAGAATACGGACCAGTACGGAATACTCCCTTCCGCTTACTCCTTTGTACAAAAATCTACTTGCGGCAAAGTGATATTGATCCGGACTACGTACCACGATAACTACTGGATAGTTGGGAGCCCATGTGGCACTTATGGTTACCGCGACGAAAACCTGATCAGTGAATATGAGGCATTGTCCGTGAAAAATTACAACAGCTATAAGGTCAATGTGATCGGGGAATGGGGAAAGACTGATTACGGAGGAGAGTATCTGGATTCGTGGAGAAGTGAACTGCATACAGGGCTATATCCCTATGATCCCGAACAGGCGATTTACCTATCATTAGATGAAAACGTTGTTCCCTACTTCCCCGCAGGATTCTTTCAGCCAGGGCGGGATAATAAGAGCCCGCGCATGATCCATGTGATAGGAGCCAAAAGCCCAGAGAATAAGACCTGGGCTTTGGGCCGGAAAATAAAGAAGAAGCTGGTCGAATGGAATCATACAGGAAAGCTGTATGTTGTGGGTGATTCAACCAGTCAGAAGGAAGACGTAAAGCAGGAAAAGGGAGTAGACCTTTTTGTTTTGGTAATGAAAGAATTTCCAGAATTCAAGCCAAAGCGTATTGTGCCGGCGTCAAATCCCAACGTTAAAGCCTCAGGCGATTTTCTGAATGCAGTGTTGGAGCATAACTTTGGCGGCCTCTCATATGGCGTTGACCATTCCTGCCAACTGGCCATAAATGATTACGAGAATACCAAGGAGGACAAGAACGGTAAGATTGAAAAGAAAACTGTCAAAGATCTCAAAACAGGGCAGACGTATCAGCCGTTCGGGCACATTGTCGATATCACCAGGTATTTCTTCTGCACAGTATTCAGTAAGGAGTATGCCGAATTCCAGCGCTCCAATTTGGTTACCGGCGGCCACCGTATCGGTAAGCCTACTTCTTCAAATAATTCCTACTAATATTTTGCATTCCTTAGCTAAAAACATTAGCCTAAAAAATTTAGTAAAGACTGGTTACCTTAGTGTAACCTTTTTTTACAATGGGCTATCTCTATCCCGCAGACTACAATAAAGCAATTCAGGATGTTTCCCTGCAGCAGATAATCTCAGGTGACCGGTCTTTGCTGGCATCCGGAGAGTTGTTTGCACAGGGGCTCATGGTCTCTCACCTCCGACAGAAGTACGACACGGCCCAGGAATTCACAAACACGAACGCATATAATCCATCCTCTCCTTACGGCGCCAATGATCGCGTGTACCTGGATGCTCCAGCGTATTCAGCTACGGCATCCTACAATGTAGGTGAGTTGTGTTTGCAAGGAGGGAAGGTATTCCAGTGCACTGTTGCGATATCGGTAGGTGAGTTATTCAATCCTGGCCACTGGCTCTTACTCGGGGCTCAGTATACGTTGTTCTACGCACTTTGCCCTGATCCCGTTTTCAACCTGCAGGGCGTGTATTCCACGGGAAACAAAGTGTTCTGGAAGAATCGCATCTACACGTGTATCAACGCAACTTGGTTCTACGATCACCAGTCCATGTTGCAGTTTGGCGCAACCTACAACGTTCCTCCTCAGAACTATTTTCCAGATGACCCAATAAACGGAAGCAAGCAATGGCAGGACAATGGGGCGTACATCGTGCCGCCTGGTAGCCTGCTGTCAACCGATCCGGTTTATTTTCTGGCGGGCGACAACCGGAATCAGCAGATGGTTGCCTACATGCTGGACGTGATGATCTACAGGATCTATACACGCATTGCCCCGAAGAACATTCCGGAGGACCGGGAATCCAATTACAAGATCGCCCTCATGTGGCTGCGTGACTGTGCTAAAGGGGATGACATCACCGCTGATTTGGTGAAGAAGCAACCTTTGCAGGGCAGAAGGATCAGAGGAGGAAGCGATATTAAACGGCAAAATAGTTACTGATGGCAAAGCTTTGTCCACATCCACCACCTAAGCCGTTGCCCCCTGCTAAATTCTGGGGAGGTCCATATGGGGGTCAGGTAAGAGCAGTTGATCGTACGAAGGTTAAAAATTTAACGCTGACTGTCCAAGATGAGCTTGGATTCTTGCATGACTATCGAATAGTAGTTGCGTCAAGTGGTCAAGTTTTTCATTCTGACTTTCAATATGTCGAAGGGTCAATGAGGATGGAGGTTAAGCAGAAGAGAAAATCTTTTTTCGCTCACATTAAAAAATACTTTTCAAAATCTATAAAATAGAATATGCCACGACCAGAAGGAACAAAGAACAAGACGACAATTCTTAAAAGCGATAACGAGGACAAGTTCCTTGCTGAAGTGTTGGAAAGGTATACCTACTGGAAAGCTGAGGCCATCAGGGCTAAAGGCGAAGGTCAGACCGGTGAGCGAGAAGGAGAGTTTGCTGAGGCATACCGCGTATTGCTGAACAAATTTTCAAACATTGGCGAATAACATATGTGAAAAGCGGTCTTATAAAACAGAGGAAGCTGCCGTAAAGTCTGCTGCCCACTTGCGGGAAAAGAAAGGCCGGTACCTGCGAGCCTATCTTTGTTTCAACTGCATGGACTGGCATCTTACCAGCATGCCGCCAGGACAGTACCTGAAAAGGAATAAACACATTACGAGATGAGTAAGACAGTTCGATCCATAAAAAACTACTTCTTCCCGGTCCCGGACGCAAGCTCTGAGGCTAAGTTCGTTGGAACAAAGAAGGAGTCCGAAAAGAACCTTCGGCACAGCATCGCTAAGGTTCAATTTCAGCGCGTCCGTCAGGATATCAAGACCTGGCGAGATTCTGTTAACGAGGCTGAGCGCCCGATATTTCCCTTTCGGGTGAAGATGCAGCGGATATTTCAGGACACTATCCTGAATGGCCATGTGCAGGCCTGCTGGGATCGCCGTAGTGATCTTACACTGTTGCGTGACTTCAAGATTTGCAATGAAAAGGGCGATGAAAGCGAAGAGCTGAAGAAGTACTTCCGGAACATCACCACAGATGCGACCGGTGAGCAGGTGAACACCGCTTCCTGGTTCGACGATTTTGTGCAATATACTATTGATGCCCTCGGATTTGGTTACAGCCTGATTGCCCTGGGCGACTTGAAGAATGATTCATTCCCCAACCTTACAGTTGTGCCAAGGCAAAACGTTTCTCCTGATCGTAAGGTAGTGGCGCCATTCGAGTATTCTACCACCGGTAAAAACTTCCTTGAAGATCCTTTCGCCGACTGGCACGTGTATGTACCAACCTCTACCAAACTGGGGGTGACGGACTGCGGGTATGGAATTTTCTACAGTGTGGCGTACTATGAGATTTTTTTACGAAACAACATGGGCTTCAATGCTGACTTCATCGAGATGTACAACCAGCCTATCCGCGTAGGTAAGACTGCAAAAACAGAAGAGGCTGAAAGGGCAGAGTTCGAGGGCCTTCTCAGGGATATGGGCCATAACGCCTATATGCTCCTGGATGATGGCGTGGACAGTATCGAGCTGATCGAATCTTCCAATGCCGGTACTGGATGGCAGTCCTATGAAAACTTCGAGCAACGCTGCGAGAAGAAAATCTCCAAGCTGATTCTCGGGCATGCTGATGCCTTGGACAGCATCCCCGGCAAACTTGGTGGAGGTGACGGTGAAGAGTCGCCGGCTTCAAAAGCGCTTCGTGACAAGCAGGTAAAGGACGGTAACCTGGTGCAGAACGTGGTCAATAACAAACTGATCCCGCGCATGCGTAACCTTGGTTTCCCTATACCACTGGATTATCACTTCGAGTTGGTAAACGATGCAGAAAAAGAACTGTTCCGCCGCAGGGAGGATAATAGCAATCAGGTTACTGCCCAGATCGCCCAGACCATGAAGAACGCGGGCCTTCAGATGGACCCTGCCTATTTCCAAGAGCGGACCGGCATAACCACAACGGCTCTTCAGCCGGATCAACCTACCAATACTGAACCAATCACCGAATAAATGAAGCAAAGAGCTTACGACATCACCAGGGATTATAAGGCAACAGGAAATAAGGCCGTTGACGGAGTAGCCTCCTGTATCATGTGGCACAGGGAACGAAGCATCGCCCTGAAGGCCATTCACCTGAAGCCACTTCTGTATGACCAGTTCAAGATATATGTGGAGAAAGTGTTGTTGGGAAAAGAACTGGAGGACGAGCAACCGCTGTCCATGGACGGCGTAGAGATTGAGCAGGGCAGCTGGCTGCAAAGGCTGGCAATACTGCCCGAACGTTGGCCAATAATCGCACAAGCATAATGGCAGGAAAGAAAAACGATACCATTGTAAGGAGGGTGCAAATCTACCCTTCGTCGCTGACCAAGCGTTATTTGAAAGGCTGGGTGATCTTCAATGAGACAACCGAGAGCTCAGCTGCTTCAGATATTATAAAAAACTTCTTTGAGAAGATGCCCCCCTCAGAGAAGGAAAGGTTGCTTTCTTATGCGAAAACCGGTGGTAAGAACACCTATTGATTCACTATCTTTATTCAATGCCAACCTACTCATTTGAGGAAATCGTAGAAAATATTCGATGGGCAGAAAGCCCGCAAGATGTTATTCTCTGGATCAATCAGGTAATGGAAGATCAGAATGAGTACTGTCAGTTCCATCTCCGGTTAATAACAGAAGCCGCCCGGCAAAAGAGGATATTATTTTCAGAACAAAACAAACATGCATGAAACGTATAGCCCAATTCACTATATGCATTCTGGTACTGAACTTTTTTATCACCCAGACGGTTGATACATACTCTCACCCGGACTTAACTAAGACACGGGTTTTCTTGCGATCGCCTCAAACCTTCTTTTGGAACTTTCAACTTCAAAAAAAATGAATTCCTTTTGCTGCTCCAATATTGGCACCTCTGCGGGATTGCCTGCGTGTTCTTACGTTCAACCAGAGAAATACCTGTCCCTGGCCGTTGATAAGGAAACAGGATCCTATACCGTGGTGAACTTAACGGGAGATGATGTTACCGAACACTTCGATGTGATCAATCACAATGGTGTTTATGAGATCATGCCCAAAAGGGTGCTTTCTGTAAAGGAATGGAAGAGAATTTACAAAGGGGTAAAGTAAAAAAGCATGGGCATAGACTGCAGGGTAGTTGCAAAGCTGAAAGATGGGACAATTAAATTCAGGGTTCTTGATCGCCTGTACGTGTTTGAAGCGTCAGACCCTGATCATGCAGATCACGTTGGGCTCGTTGGAGAATTCACAATCGAAGGAGGACTGAAATGGTGTGTCGAGAGAACGGAGGTAAACAAGACCATGGAGCCAGAAGAAAGCACCGGTTGTTATTCTGATCGCGAATACCATAATCACTGGGTTTCTGAATTAAAATCATTCCTTCGTTTGATCGCGCACGAAAATGTCGTTTCACTAAAGATTATCGCTGATTGTAGCCGGGAATCCGACGATTTGCTTTTCTATGAGAACGACCACCTGTTAATAGAAATATAATCATCAATGGAAGTTTGGATTAACTCACAAGATCAATCTCCTGACGAATGGGCAAGAAATCAACCGTATATTTCTTGTGCAATCGAAGGACGGCTGAAAGTAAAGCTCCAGGACGGTAGAATAATTTATTCAACGTGGGCGGCCGGTAAGTGGTCTGTGGAGCGCTTAAAGCCACGCCTTAAAGTGGTTCAGTGGTTAATGCCTGTTTTTAAAGCCTAGTATTTGTATAAATTTCTAACTCATATCTAACTCACTTTCCCGCCACTCTTCGCTGACAATAATATTTTTATGTCAGCATGACTCCCGATACATTTTTATACACTGTTGATACTTCTGCTGATGAGCCAATCATGCTTATTGATAAGCATATTGGATTCGATGAAGCGGAAGGATTCGGAATCATGGGAGATCTTTTCCAAAAGGAATTACTGGCTCTCGATGCGATGGGTAAAAAGCGTATCCAGGTTTGGATAAACAGTCCAGGGGGTATCGTAGCTGATGGCTACAACATCCATAACGCTATCCTGAAGAGCAAAACGCCCGTTGACACATACTGCACTGGCCTAGCCGCAAGTATTGCAGGTGTCGTATTCCTTGCCGGCCGCAGGCGGATCATGGCTGATTATGCTCAGCTCATGTATCACAATCCGTTTGGAGGCGACGATGACAAAGGGCTTGCTGCAATTCGTGACAGCATTGTTACTATGATCGCCAGCCGTTGCGGAAAAGAAGAAGCCGATATCGTAGCCATCATGAATAAAACCACCTGGATCGGAGCTAAAGAGGCTCTTGATGCTGGTTTTTGCGATGAAGTGCAGGATAGCAGCTTAATCAACAAGAAGCGCTCAGTCAGCATTTCCACTGACGTGAAAGCCTTCTGGAAAGAAGCAGCAGATATCACCAATAGTTTACTTCCGGTAAATCAAACTCACACTAAAAATTTCACCATGAAAAAGATAGCAAACCGCCTCAAACTGAATCCGGAAGCATCCGAAGACGCAGTAGTAGAGGCCATTGATTCTCTGGAAAAATCCAATGCCGACCTGCAAAACCAGGTTAAGAACCATCTCTCTGAGATCCAGAATAAGAAGAATTCACTGGAAGAGCAAGAAAACAAGGTGAAGGCTTTGGAAGAAGAGCTTACCAAAGCCAAGAATGAGCTGAAAGAAGCTCAGGACAAGGCAAAGAACATGGAAGAAGAGCAGGAGAAGAAGGAGGAAGAAGATAAAGCCACAAAAGCAAAGAACCTGGTGGAAGGCTTTGCAAAACAGGGCCGCATTAAGAATGATGCGAAAATTCTTGCAGACTGGACAGAGCAGGCGAAAGCTGATTATGACGGCGTAAAGAATCTGCTCGAATCCCTGCCGCTTAATCAGAAGGCCGCTGCTTTTGAAACAAAGACCACCGGCGAGTTTAAAGGCGGATCTGTGATTTCAAACTTCATGGTGAAAAGGCTGGCAGAAGCCAAAGCCAAGGCATAAGCCTTTTTTGCCCTTGAATGCTAAAATATTTAGTAAACACTTAAAATCTACATACGATGCCAGAAGCATTAGAGATACAAGACACCACGTACGCCGGTGAAGCGGCCAGTTTCATGCTGACCCGTGCAGTGGTCGGCGCCGATACCATCCAGAAAGGATGTATCATGGTGGAGGATGGTATCAAGAAAAAGAAAACCATTCCCCGCCTCGATGTAACCAACATCATGCAGAAAAGGCAAGCTACACCAACTTCCAGCGGAAGTATGGTTGTTGATGCCAGGGCCCTGGAGCCTGAAGACAGCATGGCATATCTGGAGTTCAATCCTCGTGATTTTGAACAACACTGGTTTGCAGTACAGATGAACCCCAAGCTGCTGGACGCAGAGCTGCCGCCAACTGCTGAAAACTTTGTGATGCTCATGATGATGGAGCGTCTCAATGAGTTCTTCGAGAACGGTATCTGGCGTAGCCGGAAGGACTATGATCCCGATGGCGCTGGCGTTGATCCAACTTCCAAAGGTGCAGAAGCCGCTGATGCAGCTTACCTGTACTGGGATGGCCTGATTATTAAGGCTCTCGAAGACCCCAACACCATCGCGGTTTCCAGCCCTGTAGCGTTGACCGGTGGAGCATCTGGTAATATCATTACAGAATTCCAGAGGGCGTACCAAAAAGTACCTAAAGCTCTCATTGGCAAATACGGTGAACTCGGGTTGAAGCTGTTCATCTCTATTCCTGACCAACAGAAATATGAGAACACTATGCAGCTGCAGACAACCTTCAAAAACCAGGACACCACAGAGCGTGGCATCAACCGCTATAACGGTTATGATGTAGTGCCTTTGGCTGGTCTGCCTGAAAATACCTTCTTCTGGGGTATGGGTAAACCTGATACTACTTCCAACCTCTGGATGGGTATTAACAGCCAGGACGATAACGAGTTGAAGATGCAACAGCTTCAGAACAACTCCGAGTACTGGTTCATCAAAGGTTTGTTCAAAACTGATGTGCAGATCGGATGGACTGAAGAACTGGTAATGTACACCACACAGGTGGCATAACTGAAATAATAGAGCCCGGTTCACTCCGGGCCTTTTCATAACCTCATTCAACATTCATCAATGAAAAAGTTTATCGCAAGTTTCATTTTCGCGGTAGTTGTATGCTTCAGTGTTAACGCACAGAGCACAACTCCTCGTTTCGGTACTACTCCCAACCAGGATAATACCGGCCGCGCTCTCAATTATAAGTGGGTAGGAAAAACCGACGCAACTGGTAATGATACGCTGAAGATTGTACCTAATGCGTACAAGACCATTTTACGCCTGACCCTCACTGATTCTCTGGGCATGTTTGTATCCAGCTCCACCAAATCATATGCTGGTGATCAGATTCAAATCATCGCATCAGGTGCCAGCGGTACAAAGGTGACGTTCAAAGGAACCGCCTGGCAAACTGCAGGGACCGCCACGTTATCCTCCGGAGGTTTTGCTGTAATTGGGTTGGTCTTTTCAGGAAGTAAGTGGGTAGAGGCCTCCCGTGTTGTTCAATAATCGAATCGTTCTTTTCAATTCATCATTCAATTCAAAATTTTTATATGGGCATTCATAAGAAGTCTGAACAAGATCTCCAGGCATTGAAGGACACGCTGGTGCAGTTTCCTCATATCGAGGAACTTCACTTCACCGCTAAAGGTGATCACTATCTCTCTGCTCACAAGCTGGACGATAAGGCTAGCGCTCACCATGGTAAACTCTATGGCCGCCTGAAAGTTGAGAAAGTGAAAGCAAAAGTGGTAGGGGAGAAGGTGTTCTTCAAAAACAAGTCCGTGCATACGCCCGATACTGAGATCGTAGAAACACTTTCTTCCGATGAAGTTCTCAATTATGAGTTCGGATCCAAAAAGTCCGACCCTGAGCCCAAGACAAAACGTGCAGGAGGCAAGCGCAAAGATACTTCTGAAACTGAAGGCGCAGAGGGAGGCGAAGGAGGGGGCGAATAATGCTCAATCTGAAAAATACACCAGTCGGCATAGATAAGCCGATACAAGGGTTTCAGGAGTTCCTATATGGTCAATTGAAATCATTGTGGGGAGTTTCTGATTCAGATTATGACAGCTTCGGAAGGTGCTACAGGAACATGACAGACGCCGGGTATATACCTGAAGTTTTCGTGAGATCCGACCAGGAAAACAATACCGTTTACAAGGAAGCTTGGTTTGATGATTCACTTCATAGGGTTGTCAGCTTTTTCGATGTGGCTACTACAACAAAGTATGATAAGGGATCATCTGTAGCTACGGTAAACCTGATATTCATCGTGAACGTCCCGCTGTTAAAACCCAATATCCTACATCGTGGAGATGAAGAAATCAGAAGAGACGTAGAACAGTTGTGTGCTTTACCAAGGTTCAATTTCACAATGAAATCGTTTGTCACAGGGTTCAAAAATGTCTTTGCCAATTTCGACGGCTACCTGAAGAGGGACCAGATCACATTCCGAGACCTTCATCCATTACATGTATTCAGCATCGGCTTTGATCTTCTTTACAATATCAATGATTGTTAACACTCAAAATCTTAATAGAAAATGTCAGCACTTAACCAGTTCAGTTGCTTAAACGTCAATGCCAATACAGGTATTGGTGCCTGTGCGGTGAACTTTAAGAATATCGTGGGCGCGATCCTGACCCCTAAGGGCTTCTCCCTTACTACGGCTTCGCTTGCGGCCTTTAAGACGGCGCTCATCAATGCCTCCCAGGCCGCGAGTAAAGCTTCGAGGATCTATCCGGTCTACGACTTCAGGCCCTTGGCTGATAACAGTGAGGCGCTTACCGTTCAAACGTTTTCAACAGGACAAAAGGCGCCTGTACGCGAAGGAACCTTAGACTGGACCTTCCAGTTCATTGCCGGCGGTATTGACCTGCTGAAAAAGCTCCGTTTGTTCAATGCATCGTCAACCGCCTTTGATTTCCTTTTCGTAGACAGTCAGAATTTCATCATCGGCGTGAGTGACGAGGAGAATGACGCTCTCAAAGCAATCCCTTCTGATGGTGGTTTCTTCTGGGCTCACCCCTGGAAAGCAAACGATGGCAGCAAGGTGGCCGAGTACTCCCTGCAGTTCTGCTTCTTGCCGAAGTACATCAACGAGCTAGTTGGATATGTGAAGGCGGACTTCGATGTCCAATCTACCGTGACCGGCCTGAAGGATGTGGTATTGTCAAGCCCGTCAGCAAACGTTACTTCAGGATCCTACAACATCGCGGTCAATATCAAAGACGGTGGCGAGGATATGGGCCAGAGGTTTGAGGCGGAACTGGAAACAATCGCAAACTGGGCGCCCAAAAATAAAACCACGGGCGGCGCGATCACAGTCGCGTCTTCCACTTACAATCCTGCCGGCTATTTCGTGGTGGCACTGAGTACTGCTGATCCGGATTATCCGGATACGCCCGATCAAATCACATTTGCCCTGGCTGCTCCGACAGTGCTTGCGGCAAATGGCCTGGAAGGCTTCGAGAGCAATACTGTAGATGTCGCCAGCAACACTGCGCCGTAATGGGTACGCTCATTTACGACGGTGTTGGTTTCAACGAAGATTTGGTGAAGCAGATGACCCGGCAGGAATTTGTAAATCACCAAATGCACAACAATCACTACACCAGGTTGAAGGCAGTGGATAAGAAAAAGCTGCTTCACAAAATATACACCTTAATCACGGGCAACGGTCCCGAAAATAAAAAACGGCGGGATTCATGATCTCGCCGTTTTTCTTAAACTATGGTGACAGCAAAAGCACTCCTTGAAAAGTACAGACGGGTTAACGTGGAAATGGTGACCTCAGAATCTGTAAATAATACGAAGGAGGAAATGTTGGAGCTCAACCTGGAGCAGATGATGGAGGGTAAGACCAGGACCGGTGAAGACATTACACCATCATACCTGGATGATCCTTATTTCAAGAGCCGGGAATCGGCGCAACGGTATTCGGACTGGAAAGACGAGATCACTCCAAATCCTAAAAGAACACCAGGTACTCCAAACTACTATATCAACGGCATGTACCACGGAACGATAAAGATTACTGTGAATGGAGATAAGATCGAGTTCAATTCAGATTTCCCTGGTGCCAGAGATATCGAGCGAAAGTCAGGTGAGATCATTTACGGCCTGAATGCCGAGAAAAGAGAAGAATATATCAACGCTTCATTGAGGAAAGAGCTCATGAGCAATTTGCGAAGAATCCTAAAATCATGACCATGGCCTATTGCGAAACATGCGGATCTACCTATAACCAGGAAAGCAGAGATAAACAAAATGTAGTCGATCAAGCTAAAGTCTATGCAAAGCAAAATAAAGTGGAAGTGGCCATTTATAAAGAAGGTAATGAGTGGAAGTTCGGAACAGTCCAGTACCTGCAATCAGAGCGAATTCCATTCAGGGAAGTGGTATCAGAGCACTCATGATTGCCCGCTACATGTTTTCATAGAATGTTTGTGCGAAGGTGTTGTTGCGCCTTTGGTTATTACTGGCTCTGTTCCTGAAAGTGTTTTACAGGAAGCGTGGAAGTCGATATACCTGGATTACTCAGATGTCCTGATTTCCGAAAGTGAGCAGGCTATGGTAATGATTGAAAGGAAAGTCAGAGTCCTGGAACTCAGAATCGCAAAGGCGCATGCAATAAAAACATACCTGACATTTATCTGGTCTGAACAGTTTGAAACGGAGCTAATTAAACTGGGAGTTGTGGATTCCAGGTACCCAGAGGGTGCAGCCGCCCAAGAATCATGGTGGAAACGGGCAGTGGGACGGATAAAACGCTGGGAGGTGGAGTTGGAGTCAGAACAGAAGAGGCTGCTTCAGATGCATCAAAGCTTGACTGGGGCTTCCGAAAAAGTTACGCGAGAAGTATTTCAAGATTTTATTGTACAGATCGAGAAGCATGTGAAGTATTCAATAAAAGAAGCAGAAACAACTGTGGCCAGGTTCGTGGCGATGGTAAAGGATTACCAAAGACACATCGCCGCATTATCAAAAGCGAATAAAAATAATCATGCCAGGCGAAGACCGGATTGATAGTATAATAGATATACCTGCAGTTAAAGCAGAGTATGACCAGCTTATAAAAATGCTGGAAAGTCTTGGCTTTGCTATAAAGTCAGCCGGTAACGGAGAAGCGCTGAAAAATCCATCAATCCCAATAAAGGAATTAAGAACTGAAAGCGAGAAGTCCGCAAAGACGGTTCATGTTCTGGCGGAAAACATCGTTGATGTGGTAAAGGCAGATGAGAAATTGATTGCCGTGACCAAAATGACGTTGGCTGCTCAGGCTGAACAAATTCGCGAAAATAAAGTGCTATCAGGTTCATATGATCAACTGATCCGTCAGTTGACCAAGAACAACATGTGGCTTAGTTCGATGAATGAAAAAAAAGCAGAACTGAAGAAGTCGTATGATGAAGGTCGAATTTCTTTGGAAGATTACACAGATTCGATGTCTAAGGTGGAAAAGGAAATTGGCTCTGTGAAGTTTGCAAATGGTGAATTGAACAGGTCTTTAAAGAATTTGACAAAAGAGGGGTTGAATGCTGAGGGGTCTTTAAATCAAATGAGGGGGCAATTGAGCCAGGCCCTGCAAGCATGGGACGCCCTGGCCGATGTAGACAGAAATTCGGAAATCGGCGCGGGAATGTTGCGTAATATTCAAGTGCTGACCAACGAAATAAAGAAGTTGGAAGAAAGCACCGGGCGTTTTGGGAGAAACGTTGGTAATTATACCAATGCGCTCGGTATTTTAAAGAAAGAACTAGGCGATGTTGCGAATAAGATTCAAGACATGAATAGTGCCGGAGATGCTAATCAAGATGTCTTACAGGCCTTAGTAAAGGAACATGACCTGCTGCAAAAGTTGGTAGATAGTCAGGCCAACGGTTTCGCATCTCTCAACGAAGAGTTAGCCGCAAATGAAAAAGCTTTGATGAAGCTTAAGAACGAAGGGAAGGAAAACACAGTGATGTATGAACAACTATTCGCTGAAATAGCGAAAGCCAAAAGTGAGCTTTCATCATTTAAAAAGGAAATGGCTACGCGTGGAAGCGGGGAGTTAGTGCTTGAAGCCGGTATTCAAGCTGCTCAAACATTAGCTTCAATATATGGAATTGCCGAAGGTGCGTCGGCGCTCTTTGGTAAACAAAGTGAAGCGCTGGAAAAAACTATGGTGAAACTGCAGGCTGTAATTGCGATTCTCAACGGCCTTGAGGCGTTAAATAATGTAATAAAGAAAGAGGGTGCTTTACGAACTGCCTTAAATGTCGGCCTGCAAAAAATAGCAACTATTCAAACCAATCTACAGACCGCAGCAGAAAGCAGAAGTATAGTAGTGAAATGGGCTGCGGTTGCAGCACAGAAAGCCCTCAACCTTGTAATGTCGGCTGCCGGAGGACCTATGTTGGCAATAGTCGGTATCCTCGCCCTTCTTGTTCTGGGATTTAAATCGTTCGCAGCAGAGGCGAACAATACTAAAGTCAGCATAGATCAGCTTAATGCCAGCCTGGATAATAGCCTCTCTGTATCAGATGATCTGGTAAAGGAATTGAAGCGCGCCAGCAACGAACGAGTTGCACAATTACAGGCAGATTTTAAAAGTGAAGCTGAAGTCAGGAAAGAACAAATAAGACTCCAGCGTATTCAGTCCGATGAACTTTTTGAAATTGAAAGGGCCTATAAACAACAAGTAGCTCAGCAAAAGATGGAATTGAGGTCCATCTTAAAAAAGAGCGAATCTGATATGACTGATGATGAGAAAGAGCGCGTTAAGAAGATGGATGAATTCGTAAAAAAATATCAGGAAATACAGGACAAAAGGAAAGAGATAGACAGTCAATTACGAGTTTCAATTCTGGGTGATCAAAAAGCCACAACGGAGGAGTCTGTTAAGGCAAGGCAGGAAGATCTCGACTCTACAAAAGAATACCTGCAGGTTAAGGCAAATATTTATAATGAGATTATCAGTAATGAAAGAAAGAGTTATTCTGATAGAGTTAAAGCTGCGAATGATTTTTTAAAAGTGCAGGAATCACTGATTAAGAAAGAAGCAGATAAACAATTGATGGTAAAAGGCCTTACGCCTTCACAAATAAAGTTAATTGAATCACAGCGTTCTGCTGCTTTACAGCAGGCTCGATTAGATAGCCAAAGGAAAATTGAAGAGCTTAATCGACAGGAGCGTGACCGGATAAAAGCGGCTCGATTTGAAATAATAAAAATCGAAATAGAGGCCCAGGCCCGGGCAAACGATCTAATTGCAGAACAGGAGACGAATGGATATGAAAAGCGCCTGGACGCTGCATTTGCTGCATATGAAAAACGTAGAGAACTTATTGCCGCACAGCGTGAGTATGAACTCTCCCAGGAGAATCTTCTTCAGTCAGAAAGGGAGGCTATCATAAAGAGACATGCTGATTCTATAAATCAACTAACTGAACAGTATGTAAAGACCCAGACGGATATCTACAAAGCTGGTGAGCAAAAGGCCGAGGAAAGCCTGCAGAGGTCGTATCAGCGCAGGTTAGATATTATTGCACGTGGACTTGCGATGGAATTGACTGCGATTGAGGATATCCGTGCGAGAGGTAAAATGGGTGTTGCAGATTATGAACTTGCCAAACTGGGAATAGAGCGCAAATATAGAATGCAATCCTACCAAGAAGAAAATAAAAGATTGGTAGATCAAGTGCTTAAAACAAAGGAAGGGACGGCTGAACGAGCGGCGGCGGAGAGAGAGCTAGCAGAACACATTCAGCAAATGCATGAGGAAAGTAACCAGACTATTGAGAAGTTGGATTCTGCTAAATGGGAGCGGATGGCAGAGAAGGTTTCAAATTATGGGCAATTAGTTGGTGGAGTTCTTAGTACCATCAGTGATTTATCCTCTATCAATTTCGACAAAGAACTTGCGAGAATTGAAGAACTGCAGGCTGCCAACGAAAAATTAAAGGCAGTTGAGCTTGATAGAATAGAAAAATCAACCCTTAGCGAACAAGATAAAGCCGCAAAAATTGCAATACTCAACGCAAAGTCTCAAATGCAGCAGGAAGAGATTGAGCGAAAGAAAAGGCGAATTGAGGTAGAGCGAGCGAGATTTGAAAAGGCTACGAATATATCCAATATCATTACTACTACTGCATTGGCTGTCATGAGGACGCTTGCAGATCACTCCATTACGCCCGGATGGGTTCGTTTTGCATTGGCAGCAACTGCTGGCGCTACCGGCGCTGCACAACTTGCTCGCGCCATTGCTGCCCCTCTTCCAAAGTTTGCCAAAGGTACAGACTCTTCCCCTGAAGGACCTGCCATCGTGGGTGAAGAAGGAGCTGAGATGTTTATCACTCCCTCAGGCAAAGTTGGTTTCACTCCCAGTAAAGCAACCCTGACGTGGCTGGAAAAAGGCACCAAGATCATCCCACATGATGAAATCAATCATGCCATGAACGCCAGGATCATGAAGCAAATGGCCTACTCCATGACCAGCGACAACACCAATAACAAAAAGATAGAGGAGGTGCGTGACGCCATCGTGTGGTTAGCTGGAGAACTTGGCAGAGGTCAGAAGAAAGCAAAGGTGCCTAATGTGATCCTACAAGACATGTCAGGATGGAAGGCGCACATTAAAAAAAACGTGTTTGACTAATGAGTTTCGGCGGAAGACAAATATTTAAGTTTTACCTGATTGATAGGGTTACGGGACGCAGTTATTATGTGGACGCAGGTGGCCGTGTCCTAACAGGCTTGTACACTGATCTCGTATACTCTCCGGAAGGATGGCTCGAAAACCGGGTATCGTTCGGAAGGAGCGGAAAATACTTCGGGCTTAACCGAGCATTCACTGTACCCTTAAAATTCCCTGGTGATGGGGCAACGATAATCCGTACCCTCTTTTATACAAAGAGAGGAATCGAGCAACCTCTGGGTTTGGTAGTACTCAAATGGGATGCGGATGATGATATTTACAAACTGTATTATAAAGGCGTTGTTGATCTCACCAAAATCAAGGATGATGTAGCTGAAGGAGTTACTGTGAATGTAATGGAGGGCGGAGTGGTACAGCTATTTAAGGCATTTGAGTCTACCACGTTTCAGATTCCCTGCGATGGTACTATTCCGGAAAACATAAAGGTTAAGCTGGATGGTCAGAAATTCAGAGATACGTTTCACTATGAATTTATTCCCTTCACGGCTGTATACCCAGGTATAGCGCCCGTGCCACTGGTGTTCACGACAAATGAAGGAGATAATATCGGAGTGATCCATGGTGATCAAAACTATGAGCAACTTCCGCCTGATTACATCAACAACTACCTTCCCGGATCTCCAAATTATTGTTTTGCTTCCGGTTCCCTAATCAATCCAAGGATCAAGGGTAGAATAAAGGTGAAGTCACAGAGTGGTCCTGTAACATTCTACATGTACACAGCAACCAATCTTTCCAAGGCAAGAGCCGGAGGGATTGATCGTGCAACTGGTTTGGCACTTGAAGCAGTGCCAGTACCACCTGATTATCTCCGAACAACGGACATGCAGTCTACTGTAGAAGGAGTAAGGGAATACACATTTGATCACGAACTAAACCTGCTGGCTGATGAGCGGTTGTTCTTGTTCTTTTTTAATGACAGCGAGAGTAACCCTATTGAAATAATTGAAGGAGGTTTTGATTTAGAGTTCGATAGTATTTATAAGACTACTGAAACCTGGGGAATAACAGCATACGACCTATTCAGGCTTTTGGTTGAAAAGATTAATGAAGCAGGATCCACTGCGGGGTTAAATTTTAATTATCAGGCAAGTAGTGAACTGCTGCAGCAACACAAAAACTTTGTGGTCTGTTCAGGTGATTCATTACGTGCGGGAAACGATCCGGCTTACCCAGGGCCGATCGTTATTAAAACATCATTGACTGACTTCTTTGAATCATTCAATGCAGTGCTGGGGGCATCGTTAAGTAATCAGCAGTTGGCTGATCAGCCTGAGACACTATTCTTTGAAAAGAAAGGGTATGTGTTCAATAGCTCCGTTGTTACTATGGACATAGGGGAAGTAAGTGAATTCGATATAAGTGTTGCAGAGGAGTTCTACTTCAATACTGCTTCATTCGGGTATCCCAATCAAGAGTATGATCAGAAAGCTGGTAAGTTTGAGTTCAACACCACGGCCAAGTACACGGCGCCGGTTAAATCTTTGACCAAGGATTTACCTGTCGTTTCTAAATACAGGGCAGATAGCTACGGTGTGGAATACACCCGATATAATTCGGGAGGGAAGTCCACCGCTCATAATAATTCAGACAATTCTGTTTTCATTCTCAACACCGACCATACAGCCGGCGTTCCATCAGAGTATAGGGCCGCTGCAACTGGTGTTACATTGAAAGTAGGCGTTGCCAATGAACCAATGATCTTATCAGATATCACTGGGGATTATTGTAGCAATAATGGAAGTTTCACCTTGTTCAACTGGGTGAGAAACTTGAATATGCCTCAGTTCAACTACGTGGCGCATATTGAAGGAACTGTGTCTGTCGGGAATGTCTCCTTTTTCTTTTACCTGAGGGGTGTGAATATTTACACATTCACCAAAACACCTGGTTCTTTCAATGAGACTGTAAATGTTGGCAGCTTTATAATGGGAGAGGGGGACGAAATTGAGGTGAGATACACAACAGGAGTTGGTGTGTTTAATATGGCCTCTGTTTACTTTTCGCTTCAGTCTGATCAAATTCTTGTCTATCCCTTAAAGAGGGTTACCTATGATGCTGCAGGTGGAATAATTAATCCAGAGACCGCATTTAATATTGAGGACCTTACTCCGGCAAGGATAATCAAAAACCACTACGACTTTCTTAAAAGTTCAATTTGGAACCTCATACCAGATTCTCTAACCTGGCAGACACTCGACCGAAATCAGGAGCTGAGTACTACCAAAGACGGTTTAACTATTACGGAGAATGCTTCAATACCTATTACATCCATGGGTAGTCCCCTGTTCTATGGATTCATTTTTTCTTTCAAAACAAAAGTGCCATTAAATTTTACGGACATTTTCAATGGAGCTGCAAACGGTCACATCCGATTTACATACAACGGGAAGGAGTTCTTTGGATTCCCTCTGGAAGTTTCACAAAAACCTGCCTTAAACGAATCACAGGTTTGGAAGCTGTTGTGTTCACCCAGAACGCAATTGGCTGACCTGGTTGATTTAAATGTTGACGGGCTCAATTATATCGACATGTCTGGATATTCAACCTTTATACCGCATTTGAATCCGGTCCACTTCGTGCCATTGGGGTTCACGAATCCGGTTCAGTACCACACTATGACAATGGATCAGGACTGGTTTAAAAACCGGATAAAATCCTGGATAGCTAATAGCGATTATTTTAATCCGTGGCAGAAAAATGATGTTATCAAATTACAACTGCAGACTAACGGACTTGGCCCGGTGCAGGTTGAAATAATGGACTGTGATGCAAAGGTGATCGCTACTTTGCCTTTTGATCCCGTTGACTCCAATTCAGTAAAGCCTCCTTATACACTATACCAGGTTAATATTCCTTTAACGGCCTTGGATGAAGGAGCTTACTATCTGGTTGTCACCGCTGGTACCGGAGAAGCTATTACAAAATTCGTCAGTGAGCCGCTGTACGTGAAGGAAGATTGGCCAGAAACTATTCTGATCGAGTATTCCAACAATGTAAATAAGCAGGCTTTTATTTTCTCGAATGGTTATCGGCCCTCGCTCCGAGTACATGGAAGAATCGGTCGATATGAACCAGGTTCCCGCTTTGCCGTCTACGAAAACCAGCCTGCTGATATCGAGTTATTGAATGGCATTCCATATGATACTTTCCCCTTCGAGGTTGGATTCAATGATGGCGGCATACCTGATTATAAGATCAGAAAGATCAGTCGGATCATGCTGCTAACCTCTACAATGCTCGATGGGGTAGCCTATACGCGGAATGGCGATTCAAAGTTCGAGCGTACTAACTTCCCGGGGCAACCGAAGGAATACTGGTCGCTTGATGTAAGATTCTCTGACAACAGAGACGGAATAACACTTTCTACGGATGGTACAGTCGATCAAAACATAACCATTGTTTACAATATCGATGCGGCCGCATTCGGCGATAATGGTGGCGTAAGCAATGTAATTCAAGTTGAACAACAAAATCAATAACAATGGCCCTTAATTGGAACGTATCTATACTTGCTCAACCGTCAAATCCCGCCAACTGGTTAGTGGCAGCCGTCTATGACGCTTCCGCTCCAACGGTATTGGTGGATTCTATCCCATTGCCAAAGCCATATGGAGGAACGAAGAATATCACCTTCATGAACCTGGAAGGTATCGTGTATAACTTTCGACTATTCGAGTCTGCCACCACTTCGCCAGTTGGTACAGTTCTGAACGGATTTTCTTTTCAGCCCTCTCTTGGAAGTATTACAGTCGTTAGGAATGACCTGTATTTAACCGGAGATATAAGCCCTGATTTTCCGAGTGGTCAAAATGGGTACGATGATAATTCGCTCATTGGATGGTCTTTCGATCTTGAGAGGGTTGGAATGGGAACCTTGGAGAAGGGGGTGGATTATGAGTTAACGCTCGATGGCGTTCCGGACGATTCACTTGCAGCCAATGGCTGGCGCTTGCTGCGTGACGAAGATGTTGTTGGTGAGGAAGAGAGATTTGTTCACCATTTTCAGCCTCGCGTCACCTCAAGTTCAAGCGGTACAGGATCTGGGGGAGGAGGGAATATGATTGCCGGGTCAACAATATTGGATAGCGATATTGTCCTGGATAACACGTACATGAAGAAAGTATGTCTACTCCAGGGAAATGGCGTTGATTACTTTACTGTTGCTCTTCCTCCTCTTTCAACAGTTGCCGACAATCAGCTGGTGGGCTTTATCTCAGCTGGTGGTGATCATGTAAATGCCTCTGTTGTTGTCGACAATACAGATTCAATTCTTTTCAATGGAATTCGCAGCAGAATGACTATGGGGCAATGTGAGCAGTTCTGGCTATT
The DNA here is from genome assembly GCF_051955275.1 of Pseudobacter sp. Classification (NCBI taxonomy): domain Bacteria; kingdom Pseudomonadati; phylum Bacteroidota; class Chitinophagia; order Chitinophagales; family Chitinophagaceae; genus Pseudobacter; species Pseudobacter sp. Next base: position 25,250 of record NZ_JBQCGW010000012.1, read on the forward strand.
TAAGGCGTATGACATGTGGAATGTTGCTTTCCCTGATGGAAACTTCAAAACGGTAGGAGAAATAGTGTACAGCTATGTGATGACAGAGCTGAACTCCGTCTTTGCCAATGGCGGTATTCTCTCTCGTACAACATATGCCAGGCTTTGGAACGACTTTGTTTCACAACTGCCTCCTTCCATGTTAATCAGTGATTCAGGCTGGAATTCAACTCAGGTTATCAACGGAAGAACAGTTTATATTAATCGCGGAAAATTCACTACCGGAGACGGTTCTACCACTTTCCGTGTGCCAATGATATATGCAGTAGGTAACCTGAAGATAGTCGACGGCTCTACCAGGTTGGCTGGATCGTTTGAGGCCGATCAAGTGGGGCAGTTTTCTGGAACCATTAATATACCGCAAGGCAACAGCTACACTGGTGGAGGTGGTAATGACAGGACTGGCCGGGGATCGGCCAGTCCGAACGATTTGTCGGTTACGACAACGTTTAATAGCAATAAAGAGAATAAGGAGGCCAACTTTGGAGTATACGCTCTCATTCGTTGCTAAAATCTAACTCACATCTAAGTCATTATTTTTTAACTGATATACTTTTATCGTTATGAAATTAATGCTAAAAATATTAGTATTTACGCTTGTGGGGCAATCCGCCATGAGTCAGATATACAGCAAGCCCAATAATTCATACGGCTTAATTTGGAACCGTGGGAGATTTGATAGTGCTGCTTTCCTTCCTACTGGTTGTGGAGTGCCATTGACCGCAGCGGATCTTCGGTCTACGGATCAGAACATGATGGCTTTGCAGTATGATTCATGTGGACACAAAATGTATCTCTGGGATCCAAAATTAAAGTCGTGGTACTCTGTTTCAGGAGCTACGCAATTAAGCGATTCTACTTTTAAGATAGGATTGGACACTATAAAAATAATCGGGGGAAGTAATATAACCGCTAGTAATGGAGCCAGTAAAGTAGGGAATGATATTCGATGGGGCAGGCAGTTGGGATCAGGCACAACAGGTGCAGAGTTGCTGTACGATACAGAGATACCGTTAAATGGGCAGCGTTTATTTTTTACCTCTCCTTCTGGATTAGCCGAAACATCAATTACTAAGCATGGAATTGAAATTTTCGGAAGTAATTTCAGTAATGGTTTGTCACGAATTAGAATGTTAAACTCGTCGGGAGGTTCTTTCGAGATTTTAAAAGGCCCAACAGGAGCCACGATAAATTTTGAACAATCGCAAATTTTCGTTCGTGACAGCGATGGCAATTTAATCTTCACAAAAACACCAGGCACATCACCGACAGCCTTTCATGATGTGGATGGATCCGGCCGATACCGCGATACATTGACCATTACAACCATGGGAGATGCAGATAGTTCTGATCGCGCGGCTTCTACTGCATGGGGTAAAAGAGCTGTTGCAGGTTTCAAGGACAGTGTATTGGGTGTGATTTATTCGTCAAATAATTTCGCTAACCTGAATGATTTTGTAAACAGAGGCGCTACGGCTTCAGCAACAGGCGGAAAAATCAGTTTCTCTGGTGGAATCGGAACATTTGGACAAACGCTGGAATATGCAAGGCCCACTCTGTTGGAGAAATGGCATGTATCAGTATTGTACATTCCAACAGAAAAGACTTCAACATCCTTTGGAGCAGGTCCAGGCATAAGAAGTACAAACAGTAGCGCAGTTAATGTAATGTCAAAATTCGATGCTACTACCGGTGCCGATGCTGGCAAACTTTTCATTTATACGGGTACGGGTACATTGGTAAAGACAAGTGAAACAGCTATCGCATTCAATGCGTATGACAATATTGAGTTGCACATGGAACGGGTTGTAGACACCATTTATTTTTGGGCCATCAATCGCACACAAAATATTGTCAGTGCTAAGCTGGCGTACGGCTATTCCTTCGCGTCTGGTGTAACCAGTTTCACGCACAATACAGGCCGGTTTGCAGTTTATTCATATGGTGGCACTTTCGATATTGCTGAGCTTAAAATAACATCAGACGTTATCAAAAGACCAGATGTGTTGATAATCGGGGACAGTAAAGCAGCTGGTTATTTTGTTGATAGTCCTTATGATAGGTGGGGAGTGCGGCTGAGGAATGTGTTTCCTAAAACGGTGATACAGGCCGGAAGTGCTGATAAAATAACTGATGCGCAATCCAGGATTGACGAAACCATCAGCATTCTTCCAAAGCAAGTTATACTTTCCATTGGGGTGAATGATATCAGGGCTGGAACAGATAGTGCCACGATCAAAACAAACTACGGCAATTATGTAGCAGCATTACAGGCCGCAGGTGCGAAAGTTTTTCACCTCCTTTCCCTTAAAGAAGTATCTCCATCAACTGTAAATGCAGACTGGTTCAATAATTACATTGTTCGCACGTGGCCAAATGAGTATTTCGATTCTACATTCAAATACTGCAGCGACTGTATTACGCCTGCTGATGGTACACACGTGAATGTAAAAGGCAATAGATTGATCTCAGATGTGATTATTAATAGCGGGAAAATTCAGGGTACAGGATTGATACGGGATAATTCCATCAATGCAGTACTGGCGCAAGGTAATACTACCAACATTCCCATAATCATTGGCGATTTGAAACGGTTGGGTGGAGTATCAACAGGGTCTTTTTCCCAGCCGAAATTAATTCTGACAAGCCCCACATATCCATCCATTGTCATGGAATCTGGCACAACGAGTTTCGGAGGTGGATCTATTGTATGGAAAACGAATAGGGGAGGGCCTAAGTTGAATCCGGCTTTATTCGGAGATAGTGTGGGATTTGCCATGGTTGGCCATGTCTATGATAATAACGTGAGGCAGCTGGCTTTTCTTACAGCTGATAATACAAATAACACTATTTCAGCTTTTGTACTTAGGCAAGCGGCAAATGACTTCAACGGTACAAGGTCGCGGGTAACAGCGCAAGCTGGCCAAAATCTTTACGCTGGCTTTGAGCTATCCGGAACAACCCGATTCGGCACAACTCCGGCCGTATTTGCAGTAAATGCATTCAATCAGCCAGTGGATATTTACAATCTTCCTTCCACAGTACGGGATACAACAAAGAAATTATTAGTTAGAGATAGAACCACCGGTGAAATTTTTGATACAAACTGGCCCGTAGCTATTCCTTCTACCACTGCCGGATCAGTACTTTTTAGTAATGGAACCACCATCGCCCAGGATAATGCAAATTTCTTTTGGGATGCAGCTAATGTTAGGCTGGGGCTCGGAACTAATACACCGGTAGCGTCGGCACTGTTGGATATTACCAGTACTACGAAAGGTGTGTTATTCCCCAGGATGAATACTACGCAGCAAAACGCAATCTCATCTCCAGCGACTGGCCTTTGGATATACAACACTGATTCTTCAGCATTCAGATTCTATAATGGTGGTGCATGGGTAACTGTTGGCGGTTCGGTTGGTGGTGGCGGCGGTAGCGGTACAGTAACAACAGTGGGAAAGACCGACGCGAATGGGTTTGCATTCACTATCACCAATCCAACGACTACACCTAATATCTCGCTTACCACATCGCTGACAACTGGAAGCGTACCGGTGATTGGAGCCTCTGGTGCATTAACTGAGGACAATGCAAATTTTAATTATACCTCTGGTCAACTTGGGATAGGCACAAATTCCCAGGCTTCTAAACTGCACATTCAAACCGGTTCTTTAGGCGCCTACACAACGAGTACAACGCCAAATAGTGCTGGTATCATTTTGTCTACACCAACAGCGGCGGCCAACAGCGCACAACAATACGGGCCTTCATTGGTATTCAGGAGTAACGGTTGGGGAACTACTGCCGGCACTTCTCAACCTGTAGATTGGATGGTAACAAACAAAGCCACGCAAGGCGCTACACCAACTTCTTCATTGGCGTTTAAGATTAGTATCAATGGAGGCTCATATTCTGAAGCCGCATCAATCAGGGGAGATGGAGTAATATTTGCTGGCGGTGTTTCAGCAACAGGAGGTCTAACCGGCTCGACTATTACTGCGGGCAGTACAAGTAATATTACATGGTCAACTCGCAGTGTAATGACCTCGCCTGCTGACGGAAATATCCGGTTAACCAACGCAGCAGCTACGGATTTTGGGTTACTTCAATTTGGTGGAACGACTTCATCTTTTCCTGCATGGCAACGTAGTGGAACAGGTTTAATAGCCAGGCTGGCCGATAATAGTGCCAATACCTCAATTACTGCATCAGGCCTTACTCTTTCAGGCCTTACCGGCACTGGTACTCGTCTATCAACTACATCATCAACAGGTGTAAGTGGCGCTATTACAAATGGCACAGATGGCCAAGTAATGACACTGGTCAGTGGTGCGCCGGCTTGGGCTGACAAAGATTTTGATGCAGGTACTTACACTCCAACCTTCTCCAATCTTGGTACAGGTGTAAGTGGAATTACCCTTCCTCCTGGTGCGTCTATTAAATGGCAACGGGTAAAAAAGACCGTTACGATTTGGGGAAATATTAATCCAGCCTTCAGTTCAGGATCGACCGGAGACATACGCACATGGAGCATGAGTTTACCTCCTGGTATTACCGCTGTTTTTACGCAAAATCAGGACGCCGCAGGTATTGCCAATTGTGGTTGGAAAACGACGCGCGGCGCAATTGTACAGGCCGATTCGGCCAATGATATTATCGGTATGTCAGTAGAAATCGGCACCGAAGGATTTGGCGCAACTATCGGCTATTACTTCACTGTTTCTTTTGAAATTCCATAAATACAATACAATGAAACGACTACTCTTCCTTTTACTCTTCCTTCCCTTCCTGCTGCAGGCGCAGCTGGTTGAGAAGTTTCCGAAGTCAACAACCAACCCTTTCGGGTATGTGATCCTGAAGCCGTCTGACTATTCAGCAACGAAGTCATACCCTGTATGGCCATTCGTAC
>NZ_JBQCGW010000013.1:0-33435 GCF_051955275.1 Pseudobacter sp.
ATCTGGTTTTTGGAGATCCTGAAAAGCTCTGTGAAATACTCAGGACCGGGAGCTATATCCCAGTGCATGGAATGATTGTTAAGTGTCCGGTTTTTCAGCTGGCCTGCGCCCTGCATTTTCGCCTGCTTCATGCGCGCTATCGTGCTGATTGCGGGGCCTGATCCAAACCCGTCTGTTCTTGAACGGGTGGGATGACTGCCCAACGGCCAGCTGGTCACGGATATCCCGTATAGAGGATCTACCACTGCCAGGTCAAAATGATTGTCAGGAAAACAACTCATCCCGATCATGCAGTCCTCATTGAATACTTCGCTTTTCATGTTCCTGAGTTGTAGAAATTAATATGCATTGATTGCGTGTTCAAGGCGGGCAAAATTGTCATATGCTTTCTGCCTTTGCTCTGGTGTACCTCTGAAATGCTTCAGGTAGAGATCCCGGAGTTCTATAACCAGGATAATGGCTGCTACTTTGCTTTTCTCCCAGGTTATGCCCTGATTCCTGAACCGCATGATGTAGTAATGCGCCTTCAGTCTGATCTGTTTCTCCGGCGTCATCGGAAGATCATCATTATCGTGTCTCATACACGGCCTTCTATGTTTTGATCCATCGGTGTACCTGGTGCGTCACGATATAAATGATTTAGTGCTTTATACCTTTTCCATGCTAGAGCTATCCTGCCTGGATCAATTTTAAAATTTTCCAGATTTTCGCGGAACAGCTTTTCAATTATGGAAACCAATTGGTCAAAATTTGGTGGACTTGCAAGAGCATCGGAGTGTTCGGACACCTCAGCGGGCAACTGCTCATGAAAATCGGAACCAGTTCTCTCGCCGCGAATTCCTTGCTTGTCCAAAAACTCTATCAACCTCCTTTTTACGATATCCAGACGCTGGCCCTCAACTACCCACTTTTTGCCATCTTTCTCGATGGTCAACTGCATCCATACAGTTGATTCAACATTGGGACGGTGACGCGTAGTGTATTCTACTTCGTCGAAGCAAAACCACTTTACCATGTTGTAAACAAGTTGGTGCGTTGACTGAAATTCAAACGCATGTAAAGAATCTATCAGGCTCATACTTTAAGTTTTATTCTTGTTAGAAATCGTAATGCGGCGATTCGAAGTAATCATCCGGCCCAAATAATTCTGCTGGATCTTCTTCCTCATTGTCCAATAGATCAGGAGAATCCTTCTTTGTCCGGTTTAAGCGATATACACGGAGTTTTTCAACCTTTTCAGGATTGATTGTGCAGGTAAAGCCAATGGCATCCAGCCCTTTTTCATCGGCTGCGATAGCAAGCGTATCAAAACCATTGTTGTACCGCGCCTGGTGTTCATTTATATGTCTGGAATCAATTTTAATGGCTTCAAAGGGATTAGATGTGAAACCACTGAGCAGCCCCTTCCAGAATACAGGTTTGCCCGGTTCTGATCTCGAAACTGAAAGAATGATGTATTGCATGATGTTTTTTTAGAATGGTAAATCGCTTTGTAGTTCTGATGGCCCGGAGGGTGGCGGCGGTTCAGATTGTGTAGCCGGGCCGGATGCCAATGCCGCGTGTTCCGGATCAGGGCGGTAATTGTCAATCTCTTCCTGATTAAGGAATTGTGACTTCCTGAAGATGTAGGGACGCCCGTTATCCGAAACGTACACCACATCACGTATGGTGGAGCCGGTTTTTTGATCAAACCTTTTCTCGAACTTTGGATAGGAGTGACGCTTGGTAAGGAACTTTGCAATAATTTCCTTCTCAATCTCCAGTTCAGATTCAAGGTTGAACTCCCGGCGTACAAAATCCCGGGCAGCCTCATGGTCATCAAAAGTCTGCTTGGCGCGTTCCACTTCCCATTTGTGATAAAGGGACAGCCTTAAATGATCCTTCAGCAATCGTTCCAGATAGAATTCTTCCACTTTCTTACTCAGCAGATCCTCGTTAATGGCTTGCTTGGTCATGTAAATGATATCTTCCCCGGTGTGCAGGAAAAGCTCTTTAATCTTCGCTTCAATTTCCTTTACCACTTGTGGCTTGCTGAACTCAACTACTTTTTTCAGCGCTTCAGTAACGATCATATTTTTATGAAACCACATCCGGCCACGGGATCTTTCAGTGACCAACTTCCGGCTGGTAAGGAAGGACAGGAAGGCGGGAATCTCCGGGATCATAAAATCTTCCAGCAGCTTAGGTTTTTCCGTCTTGATTACGGGAACCTTCAGCACCCAATAACGAATGTCCTCTTCAGACAGGAACATGAAGTTGTCCTCGTTATTGGTGATGAATAGGAACTTAATAAAGCAGTCAATTTCAATTTGATCCTTTCCCTTTGTGTTCATGAAAATCTTATCCGCAGTGGAAAGTGATTTTACTTTCTCGACCACATGTTGCTTGTCGATCTTCGTTTCATCACAGATAACAATACTTTTAGTGGACCAGTGTCCGTTAAAGTCGTTGGACAGGTCAGAATTCCCCACTATAGCGCAGTTGGAGCCAAAAATCTGCTTCAGCAACTTTCCGAAAGTGGATTTACCGGTATTGTTCTCTTTGGATACAAGACAGATAATGGGGAGTTTTTCAGCGGGTTGCTGATACAAAATCTGAATGTAGTCAAGCCCCAATTCCCAGTTCTTATAATCATGCTTGGTTTTGGTCTCAGGGTCTGTAAAATGCACTACATTCTCACCGAAGATGTGTTTAACAAACTCAATGATGTTTGGACAGTCAGCCTCCGTGCATTCTTCCTCATCTGGCTCAAAGTCGAGTGGATTGTAAAGGTTGAAACAGCTATTGATAACCTGGTGAAAATTGACGTGATCCGGCACGTTGCAGAATTCCTCATACTTGGTGACATGCTTTATAAAATCCCGGCCATGATCATCACTGATGGTGGACTTTTGGCGAACCTTGAATTTCCGTTCCAGTTGCTTGTACTTATTGGGAACCTCAACAAACTTGAAATAGGTATCCCCAACACGGAAATAATCCTTAGCTGTACCCGGCACCAGCACCTGACATTCCCCCTTCTCATCATCATACTTGAACTTGGTGCCACGGAAAGTAAATATCTTCCCTTCTAAATCTTTACGGCGTTCCAGGTGATATAGGTAAAAGCTCGTTGCATGATCAAGCCTGAAATGAGACCATACTTTACTGGTAGAGCGGGTAATGTTGAACTTTACAAAGAAATCGCTTTTCGTACTGACCGACTGCAGGTCTGCAATGATCTCTTTAATTCGGGAAGCGCCTGTAATCAGCAAGTCATCCAATCCTTTCACATCCTCCCGTTTCACATCCTTGCCCAGGTTGGCAATGATGTTATCAATATCCAGGTGCATGAAGTACTTATCCGGATCATAATCATCGAGCAGCTGCTTGAAAGTGTTCACTGACTGGTAGAAGCCGTTCGGACGTTTGAACAGATCCACGTCCTCCCTTATTTCTTTGCTGGTGATATCGAGGCAATCACCATCAGTCAGCCATACAACGCGCTCCACCTTGCATTGCCGAATTATAGCCAGTATGTCCCTGTGTAAGCCTCCTGATTCCCTATCTTTCAAATGGGTAATGGATGCCACCCCTATGATATCGAGGCCGTGCATATAGCCCTTGAATGCCTTAAAATACCCTTCGGTGATGAACAGGGCCTTAATCGGTGTTTTCTTCTCATATTTCTCCACCAGACCGGGAGGGAGGAACGGCACCGAGCCGTGGCCTTTCGGCATTTGGTACTTCATCACCGTGCCGTCTTTCTTCACTATTGGTTTCTCCAGTCTGATAATGGACCAATCTTTCTTATATCTGCTCCCCTCAACATCTATTCTGATGGTCGTGCGATCAATTGAATAGGCCAATATTCTGATACCGGTTTCACACGCACTGAAGATTGGGAGAGGAACAAGGATATTACCCGGACCTTTAGGATCAGACTGCATTATTTCAATCTTGTTGATCTCCGGAGTAATACCCAGGGCAGCCATACGCTGCTCAAAATACTCAGTACAAAGTTTGTCACTCATGGGTTAGTAGAAATGGGAATAAGAATGGATTATAAAGCCGATAAAGCCAGGAAGATGCCGCACAACATACCGGCAATGAATGCACCAATAAAAACGATGATCCCCATCGGGAAGCCGTCACCGCTCATATTATCTGCCACTCTCTGCCACTTTGAAGGCGGTTGCTCAACTCTGTTGTCGGGGAACTTTGGCTTTACCAGCGTGTTCGTGCAGTCCATGTAGCTGATCCTGTCGGAGATATCCATCTGTACCGGTTCAGGCTTGCGGCTGGCATCGATCTCGGTGTTTTCAATGATCGATACGAGTTTGTTGTACTCCTGCTCATCGTGCAGGATCTTTTGCACGAACCCGGGTTGCGTTGACTTTTGATTTTGCATTTGAAAAGAATTTAATGGAGGGAGGTTTTGTTTACAGGCTCACCAGCTGCTTTTCCAGTTCCTGTATTTCATCATTGAGGTAAGACAGTATCAGCGCACGTACCGGCCTTATTGCATTTACTGGGATTTGAGCCTGGTTCCTTCCCCCGTCCGGCCATGAAACACTTATGAAGTTGATTTTCTCTACCTTTTCCCACACTCTGCGCTCTTCTCTGCAATTATCAAGTTCATGAACGATATTGGCACGTTGAGCATGTTTAAATTCGGCCAATTGAACGGGAGATAAGGGTTGCTCTGGTGAAGTTGTTTGTTCGTTTTGCATTTTAATTTTGTTGATCTGTGAAATGATGGGATGTAGCGCAGCTAATAACATCGAATTCTTCCATGAACTTTTCCGCAGCTTCAGCAGATGCCAGTAGAATTGAAGTTCGATCTCCGGATACCTTAAAGGGATAATTCTGCGAAACTGTGCCTGTTGTTCCTTTGTTAGTACAGGTAATAATTACTTCCTTTTCCATATTGTATTATTTGATTTTTAAAAAAGCCGCTGGCTGCGATATGAACCAGCGGCATCCATAATTCATAACTCAACATCGGTACTGCTAGATAACCGGTTTTGATTGTTATAAAAAAATGGTCCTGCTGAAATGAAAGAACTGCCGGATATAGCGCCGGACCGCTGTCTCTTTTGGCTGGGGAGCGGGGCCAATCGCTCCCCTTCACATTCCGCTTACCTTGTCAGGCGTTGTATTGCCTGCTGGCCTCCCTCTATCTTGATGTATGGTTATAGAAAGAATGCTAAAAATTGTTATTGGTCTTTCGCTCAAACTTCCGGTCACTGTGCGTCTCCCGGAAAGTGATCCACCGGTACGCATACTGGAGGTTGATCACCAGGTGAGCATACCAGGAACAGCGGTAATGCCGTTCCTTTTCATACATCCAGTATGGCATGATCCCGAAATACAGTGCGTACAGGATGGCTTTAATTCTGATCATCGGTAGGGATTTCACGTACAGGAATGAGGTCGGAAAAATTGATACGAACAGATACACGCTTACCGCAGAGGAAAGTATACAGACCAAAAGACACTTCATTTTTTTCAGTCACTGAACCGTGTATTTCAAATCCCGTTGTTGTAGGATCCCGATAGGAGATACAGCTGCCTTTCGTTGCGTAAAGAGTTTCTAAATAAGGGGAAATCTTTAACTTAAACCAGCAATCACCTGTTGAGAATAGGTGACCCGCGTCAAAGTCCTGCTTTGTGAATTTCTCACCAGGGAATTCCTTGTATTGCTTTGCCATCGAGTTGATTTTTTTTTAGGTGAGGGAATAAAAAGCCTGAAGGAATTTATCTTTTGATTCTTCAGCGCTCCATGGCGTTATCAGGTCATATTCCAGCCCACCACGCTGCATAATAACTTCGCTCCACTCCCACGATAACATAAACTCATCTGAGGATTTAACAACGATATTGAGTGGGTATTCAAAACCGAACTTCCTTGCAATTACAGCCATGAGGTCATTTTCAATAGCGAGATATTGTACCATTTCCACTTTTATTGGTTTTGGTACATCTACCAGATAGGCTTCGCTTGCATCATGAAGTAGTGCATCTAACTTGAATCTCTTATGCATCATATCTGACATCAGAACGCAGTGCTGAGCAACTGAATAGAATTTGGGGGAGTGACCACCGAACCTGCATTGGTTAGATAATGCATGTGCGATATCTTCAATGCAGATCATTGAAGCATCAGGTTCAAAAACGTTGAAGTAATGACCACTGAAAGTCCTGATACAATTGCGATGTGGCGGAAGTATTTTACCCATATTTGGAAGTTTGAATTTTTGAAAAGATGTACCGGCCATGTGCACCGGTACTGTACTAATCGACCTTAACCACCGTTCTGATTCACCTAATGATGCTGTTGGCGTTCCTGCCGTCTCCTTTGCTGGTAGTCTCTCTTCACCGATTGCCGGGCAATCACATAAGCTGCAATGAGGAAAACAGCACAACCGAGATTCATTAATAGCTGATGCATATGTCAGTGTTTTATTTTGGAGGAATATGAGGGTACATTGTATTCCAAGCCTTGATCAATGCCCTTTGTATCTCTTCTTTCGTAGCGCTTTTGGGACGGGGTGGAATCCCTGATATACCTAGCCCCACTTTACCAGGGAAGGCAACCAATAGTTCATAAATCAAATCAACTTTTCTTTTTATCTCGTCTATCTCACTCATTGGTTCCGAATTGGTTCTTTGGAATCAAATAAAGGCAAAAAAAATTTCACCCCTTTACCTTCGATGCTTTTAGAGCAGCAAGCGCCTTCTTGTTCTTAATCATTTCCTTTTCAAGTTTTCTAACTTCTGTCCACACCGCAAATCCCAAAATGACATTTTTATTTTTTCCCCGAATTAAATCAGAAACCTGAGACGGCTTGATCTGTATCCCTTTACCAGAAAGTGTTTCAGAAATAATCTGATTATAGTTTTTAGGTAATACATTCCTTTTTGGTCGGTAGTTGCTTTTGCTCATTTACTCCAAGGTTTTTGAATTCAATATATATGACATATTTTGTCCGGGAATGTCCGGAAATTGTCCGGCAATTTCCGGTTATCCGTAATTTTTACGAATGTAAACAATTTGGTTCTTACGAACCAAATAAATTTTTAAAAAAAGCTAAATGGCATTCAAGCCCTCGACATTTGATACAGCTTTTGCTAGAGTTGTCAAATACTTAGTTAAGGAAGAAATTGTTCTTTTAAAAGACATATCAGATAAACTTACAATTGTCCGGCAAAATGTAACGGATATCCTTGCATTACGAAGGGGAGTGCCAGAACACAAGATACCTACAGTGATTTATGTCCTTACAAAAGATTATAATGTCCGCCCAGAATTCCTAAGTACAGGTACAGGCGATATGTTTACCAAGCCCATCAAACCCAATTCACCTGAAGCAATTCAACTACTGAAAAAGATAAATTCTTTAGAAGAAGAAAATAAAGCACTTAAAAATCAAATTGAAAATTTAAAGGAATGGAATCAAACCCAGTCACAATTAATTGCCTTGCTTCAGAAAGAGATAAAAAAACATGAATCCTAAGCCTGTATTACCTTTCAGAGAATTGAGAGAATAAATAATTGAAAAAATAAAGTGGGCCAAAAAGTGAGCCAAATAGCAGAATAGAACAATATATTAAACGCTATGATTCAGCGCAAACACAATACGGAAAAAGGCGGGAATAATACAGAGGGTGGGTTCGAATCCCGTACGCGGTACAAGCTTAAAAGTCGCTCTGAGAGCGACTTTTGTCGTTTTAAGATATCCCGGCCAGATCCGGCCCCATTGCCGGTGTGTTCATTTTCTTATTTATCCACGCAGTTTTTTTACAAACTCAGCAATTGCATTTCCAATTTCCTCGGGGCTGTCTTCCTGTAGGAAATGTTTTCCTTTCACGGTGATCTCTGTCTGATTTGGCCAGGTGCGGCAAAACTTTCTGACACTGTCATTTTCCACGGCTCCGGGATCTGCATGGATCCAAAGTTTCGGAACAGTACTTTTTTGCAACCAGTTTCCAAATTCAGTGACCACTTCCTTCACTTCCAGCGGTGACCCATCCAAAGGGATCTGTTGAGGAAAAGTCAATGTCGGACGACGGTCCTCTCCCTCGTTGAGAAATGGCCGCCTGTACTCTGCCATTTCCGCATCGCTCAATTGCCGCATGATTCCGCCCTGCAATACTTTTTCAACAAACACATTTTCTTTTAAAATAAGTTCCTCGCCGGCTGGTGAGCGCAAAGCACGGAACAGGTCACGTACTTTGGGTTCAAATTCCTCCCACGTGAAAGGGATGGCCAGAGCTTCCATATGAACGATCCCCTGAACGCGTGAACGGTTTTGACTGGCCCAGTCAAAGCCCAATACGGAGCCCCAGTCGTGCAGCACGAGGGTCACATTTTTTTCAAGTTTCAATTCTTCCCAAAGTGCGAAAAGGTAGTCGCGCTGCTCCAGGTAAGAGTATCGCCCGGGCCCGGAGTCAGATAGTTTTTCCGAGTCGCCCATTCCGATCAAATCACAGGCGATCAGGCGGCCCAGCCCACGGCAATAGGGCATGATGTTCCGCCAGAGGTAGGAGGAAGTAGGATTACCATGCTGAAACACGATAGGATCACCTTCTCCTTCGTCGATATACGCCATTCGGCGGCCTTTGATGGTAATGTATTTTTTATCTGCGAATGGCTTGTCATTGAAAACGCTCTGATGTGTGGTTTTGCTTTCCATTTTGTTTTTTCAGCAAAGCAACAACGGTAAGCTGCGCAGGAAAATAAGGTAGTTTAAGATTTTTTTCGAATCATATTCGCTTTCATCTGGCTAAAGAATTCCGGTGTAATGCCTATATAGGATGCGATGTATTTTTGAGGGATCCGGCTTTCAAGGCCGGGATAGTATTTTCTGAATAAGTCATACCTTCCTTCGGCCGGTTGAGAAAGATTGGCGTTTATCCTGTTCTGATGAAACACGAATGCGTTTTGAAACAATATCCTGAAAAACCGTTCAAACTTTGGCGCCTGCTGGTATAAAAGTTCCAGTTTGTCTTTACTGATCTGCAATACCGTTGAGGGTTCCAGAGCCTCTAGCGTATTTGAACTTTGCAGTCCTGATAAGAAGCTATGCAGATCCCCACTGCACCACCAATCCTCCGGTGCAAACATCAGAACATGTTCTTTACCGCCTGTGTCAATGGTGTATGTTCGCAGGCAGCCACTCAGCACAAAGAACTGATGCCTCGCTATATCTCCTTCTTTCAGCAACTGTTCTTTTCTTTTAACGGTCCTGGACACTGCCAGGGATAAAAGAATATCCATTTCTTCACTGGTGGGTTCAATGTGGCGCCGTATGTTTCCGGTGATAAATTCCCTCATATATCATAAATATCGGAAACAGTTCCGGCTTTTGCTGCTACTTCCTTCGCTGGTGTCTGTATCCGCAGCAGGTCATTGCCCCAAAATCTTTTCAAGTAATTCCAACAACGCTTTGCCACGCAGGTTCTTTGCAAGGATCTTACCATCAGGGCCGATCAGGAAGTTCTGCGGGATGCTATGCACTGAATACAGCATCGCTGCCCGGTTTTTCTCCTTCAGATCTGAAACATTGGTCCAGACCAGGCCATCTTTCCGGATGGCTTTTATCCAATTTTTTTTCCCGCTCAACTGATCCAACGATACGCTAAGGATCGTAAAGTTTTTCTTTTTATATTTTTCATAAGCATCTGCCAGGTAGGGGCTTTCGGCCCTGCATGGCGGGCACCAGCTTGCCCAGAAATCCAGCAGCACAAATTTCCCTTTGAAATTATGCAGGGAAACTGGCTTACCGGTTGTATCCGGCATCGTAAAATCAGGCGCAACTGCCCCTATATCCACCTTTTTCAAGCTGGCGATTCTTCTGGCATATTCAATCCCGGATTGAGAGGACCGGATCCTCGGTGAAAGAATATTGAAAAGTGGCTCAACCAAAGCCAGGTCCGGATATTCTCCGCCAATAATATTGAGTGCTTCCAGGCTGATGTAAGAATCCGGGTGGGATTTAATAAAACCGGTATAAGCCTTTGCCGGCTCATCAATCGCTAAGGCCGCTTTCAATACCGACTCATCCCGGTTGAGTGGGCCGCCGGTAACCCGGGCATTATCGAGAGAGTCATCACTGACAATCGTAACAATTTCCGCGTCCATAAAAAACCGCAAAAATTCCACATCCTCGTAAATACCTCCTGATCTGCTTATTTTCAGGTAGGCTACCAGATCTGGCCGCGGGGAAATTCCATGAAATGCAAATACCCCATTATCCGGCACTGCGGAGTCAGTTTTCATTCCTGCGGCTGCTTCATAAATGAGATAAGCTTTAGCCGGAGCAGCAAGAGCTCCTATCTTACCTTTAACAGTGAATCTGAAAGATTGCGCTTCTAAAACAGCGGGTGAAAAAATCTGCAGAAAGAATATAAAAACAGTAATCCTTACCATTTCCAGATGATTTTAAGTGACGCGTGATTTTCCACGCCGGCAATGACTCGTTATTTGATCAGTTCAGCTAATTTTCTTTTCAGCTCTTCTCCGCGAAGATTGATGGCCACTACAAGGCCCTGGGGATCCAACAGGTAATTCCGGGGAACGGCTTTTACAGAATACAAAAGCGCCACTTCATTTTTCCAGCCTTTCAGGTCGGATACATGGGTCCAGGCCAATCCATCTTTGTGGATAGCTTTAAGCCATAGCTCCTTCTCTCCCGAATCCAGCGAAACACCCAGCACGGTAAAGCCTTTTGATCGATACTCGTTATATGCATCCACTACAAGCGGGTTTTCTTCCCTACATGGCGCGCACCAGCTTGCCCAAAAATCAATCAGCACATATTTTCCCCTGAAATCCTTCAACGACACCAGGTTGCCAGCGGTATCCGTCTGTTCAAAATCAGGAGCAACCATTCCAACTTCAACACTTACACCTTTCTTCATCAACGTATAGAATGCGATCCCCTGCTTACTGGAACGCACCTTTGCATCAAGCGAATTATAAAGCCGTTCAATTTCGCTTAATGAAGGCGTTATGAAACTGGCATTGAGCAGGATAGAAGATTCAGATCTCGCATAACATTCCAGTACAAAAAGACTCATTAAAGCACCAGGATTATCCCTGATAAATTTTTTGTAGATATCTATCTGCTCACTGCCGATAGCCGCCAGTTTCTTATCGCTGTTTTGTATGTACTCATCGGAAGCTCGCTGTTCTTCCGATGCTGAACTGAATTCCTTATTGAATTGCCTCAAGGCTTCATAGTTAGACTTCAACTGATGTAACAACCTGGAATAGTCCGCCTGCACAGTACCTCCTGTAACTGTAGCATTCTCCAGCGAATCAGCGCTTGTAACAGCTATTTTCCCTGGCTCCAGGTAGAAATTGATACTGGAAGTTTTGGCGTAAGGATCATCACTGTACTGACCAGTGCCATCATAACTGATTAGAATAGTGGCAGGTTTAACTTCACTCACAGAACCGCTGAAACGGAATACGCCGTTTCTGATAATTGTTGAGTCTGTTTTATCGTCAGCAAATAAATAGACAGTAGCCGGTGGTTGTAACCTTCCTACTTTTCCATAGATGCTGTATTTATTTTGCTGGGCAATGAGTGTTAAGGGAAATAAGAGTACAAAAAGAACGATCGAAAATTCAATACGTTTCATAAATATTTTTATGGATTGGGTTTTAAAAATGGATTCGCCTGCATTTCAGCCACGGGAATGGGGAATAGTGCCGCATTTGTTTTCCAGCCAGGCTTAACAGCTCCTAAAACCGCATCTATCTCTCCGGTACGCTTTAAATCGAACCAGCGGTTACCCCATTCACAAAACATTTCAACCTGTCGTTCATGAAGGATAGCATTCAAAGCGATTTCTCCTGAGCTGGTTTCGATATCTCCAAGGCCTGCCCGGAACCTTACCTTATTCAAATCTTCCAGGGCTGAGGATGTCTCGTCCAGTCTTGCCAACGCCTCTGCACGCACCAGGTAAATATCCGCCAGTCTCAGCATCATATAATCTTCCCTCGGGGTCTGCTCTGCACTTGTGTTTTTGTATTTGTTTGGATAATAATAGGTAACAATTGTTCCTCCTTCGTCTACGTCACTCACACCGGTCCAATGGACCATTCGCAGGTCATCAGGCTCAAATGCAGCCATGAGTTGCGGCGACAAAATATAATTAGGCTTGTAACCGGCAGTATAGGGAATAAAGGTTGCGCCCTCAGGCGTCTGCTGATAGGTACCATTAGCCGGCAGTTGCCAGATGGCTTCTGTGCTGCCGGTCAAAAAAACATCATCAAGATTCTCTTCCAGTTTGTAATCGGGAGATGCTATCACATCGTTTGCAGCGTTGATGGCTTCCTCATATTTCCCGAGATATAAACAGACCTTTGCCAGTAATGCCTGCGCAACTCCGAGGTTTGGACGCGCGTGGCCTTCCGACGGATAGTCTGAAGTTAATACCTGGGTGGCATCGGTAAGGTCACTTACAATGAAATTGTACACTTCTGTGACCGATGCCCTCGGAATATTACGGGTTGCAGTGTAGTCAATGGAGGTAATTATCGGAACACCTGCCCACAGATTGACCATCTGATAATAATAAAATGCACGATTGACTTTCAGTTCCGCTATCAAGCGTTTTTTAAGTCCATCGCTGATTGCCTTTGTGCCTTCAATTCCCCGCAGGCAAATATTGATCTGAAAAATATTTTTATAGGCAGCAGACCACATTGAACGTACAACCGGGTTGTCCGGCAAAATATTGTTATTGAAAAATGAAGGGGCGATATAGATGTCATTTCCAGGCATCAGCTCGTCGCTTGCCAGTCCTGTATAAACAGTAATGGCGCCGCTGCCGAACTCCGTACCGTTAAAGGATGTAGCATAGTTACTGTACACTGCCGCAACAGCAGCCAAGATATTGGAGCTATCGGCAAACACCCGGTCAACGGACAGTTGATTGGACGGATCAGTGGGTATCTCAATCAATTTCTTGCAGGAAGTGGCGAAGCATCCTATTGAAAAGATTACCAGCGTATATATATTGAGTGGAAGACTATTGTAATTCATTCTCATAAGTTGATATTAATACCAAGTGCTACCGTTCTTTGCAGAGGGAAGCTAAATAAGTTGTTCAGTTCAGGATCACCTACCTTATAGCCGGTGATTAAAAACAGGTTTTGTCCGTTTACAAAAAACCTGGCATCGGCCACCCCTAATTTGCTGCAAAAAGCCGTTGGCAGCGTATAGGAAACAGACGCCGTTCGCAGTCTTATATAAGAGCCATCGCTATAGGCGCCGGACGATTGAGTGAAATAGAATGCTGTATTGTATGCTTCACCGTATGAAGCTGTCAGTTTTTGAATGGAAGTAACCTGGCCAGGCGTGGTCCATCGGTCTAAAATGTCTACCGGTGCATTGATCAACCCTCCGGGCTTAATACCGGAATACATAGCTCTCAGATAGTTTACCTGCTGTTGCTTTTGAAACTGGAATAGAAAATAGATACTTAGATTTTTGTATGTTATGGTGTTTGCAAGTCCTCCCATGAACTGGGGATCCAGATTGGAGATTTTTTCATAATCGCCACCTTGTGATGGAACGCCATAAATGGGATTTGCAGTTACTTCACCTTTGCTGGTATAGAATTCGAAAATACCAGTTTCAGGGTTCACTCCTTTCAATCGGAAACCTTTCACGATATTGACCGACTCGCCGATCGTATAAAGTATTCCATAAGGAGATTCTTCCAGGCCTGGGAAGGCAATAAGTTTGTTGCGATTGCCGGAGATATTGAGGCTGGTGCTCCAGGAGAAATTTTTGGTGGTAATATTCCTTGAGGTCAGACTGAATTCCAGGCCCTGATTCTGAATAACAGCATTGAAGTTGGACAATACAGAACCGAAGCCGGTCTGAGAAGGCAAGGTATAATCAACAAGTTGATTGCCGATCCGGTCACGATAATAAGTAACGTTGAGCAACACACGATCACCCCAAAATCCCAGGTCCAGTGCTGCATTGAACGACTGCTTGCTGTCCCAGCCATAATCAGGATTGAACAGGTTCTGTACAAACAAAGGTTTCAGTCCCTGGAAATCAGGTGTATAATTTTCGGTCCTGAACAATTGCTGGTATTGGTATGGAGTGGTGGCATCTGAACCCACCGTACCGTAGCTCCCCGATAATTTTCCGTAAGAAATAATGCGGCTGGCCCGCTCGAAAAACCGTTCATTTGAAAAGATCCAGCCCAATCCTGCTGATCCAAAATTTCCGAACTGTCTTCCCGGGCCAAAATTACTGGACGCATCCCTTCTTCCAGAGACCTGCAGGATATATTTCTGATCATGCGTATAACTTAATCTCGCAAAAGCCCCGGCATATTTGTATGGGTTATCTGAATCCACTGCCTCTATTCTTCCTGCGGAAGCAATGGAACCCATTAAAGCCTCATCGCTATAGTTAGTGCCCTGCAACTGAACATTGGAAACAGCATTGCTTTTGTATGTGCCACCTATAAGCGCGGTTAATGATCCGTTACCGAAATTCCGTTGATATTCAAGTTGCGGCTCTATATTGATTGTTTCAAAGACTGTATTTGAAAAAACAGATTTGGACACAGGATTTTCTGACGGATCAATGGTGCTGGCCGGCATTCGTTGTTCCTGATCACTGACTATCCGGCTATACCCTGCATTGATATTGAATTTGAGGCCATCCAAAATATTATATCCCAGCACAAGGGAGTTTGTCATATTATACACCTGCAACAGGCTGGGTTGTTTTAAACTTGCTATACTTTGAACATACCTGCCGGTATTAAAGCCCTTGAAGTTCCAGTTTGGTTTTCCAAATGCATCCAAAAGGTCCGGGAAATTGGGAGGTGTCAGCATGGCGGACACAAGGCTTGCTGATGCTGACGTGTTATTTTTCTGATAGGAATAATCGTAACCGAATCCGATTGTAAAGCGATCGTCGGCACTTTTATAATTCACTTTTGAATGCAGGGTAAACCGCTTGTCTGCAAAGTTGCCAGGGAAATTATATTCAGCTTTGGTATAACCTGTAGAAACGAAAAAGGTGGTTTTACCGGAGCCTCCGGATAAACTTACATGTGCATTGTTGGTATTGGATGTATTACCAAGATAAAACCTGTACCAATCGGTCTGTCTGTTCTGATCAAAAAGCAGTAGATCCGGGAATTCTGCAGGAGAAGCCGTTGACAGATCGATACCATCATTTACCAGGGCCTCGCGCCGGTAAGCCAGGTATTGTTCTGTGTTCAGCAGGTGGATCTTTCTTGTTGCTGTATTGAAAGCGGTATTATAAGTGGCCTGAATTTTTAATTTGCCGGTCTTGCCTTTTTTTGTGGTTATCAATATCACGCCGTTGGCACCTTGTGTACCATAAATAGCAGTTGCGGAAACATCCTTCAATATGCTTATACTCTCGATATCAGCTGGGTTGATGCCATTGAAAGGGCTGGAGCCACCAAAGTCATCCGCTAATCCGCCATATCCGCCCAGCGAATACAATGCGCTGAGGTTTGCATTCTGTGCTGCAACCGGAACACCGTCGATGATGAATAGTGGTTGACTGTAGGGTTTAACGGCACTGCCGGCATTCTGTGACAATGAATTCTGTCCCCTGATCTGGATCCTGATGGCAGCGCCCGGTGCACCTGACGCCTGAGTTACATTCAATCCCGGCACCTGGCCCTGCAGGGCGGCCAGGGGATTTAATACTGGTTGTTTTTCAATATCCTCGGCTTTTACGGTACCCACAGCCCCGATTGCCAGCCGGCGGCTTTCCGTACCATATGCAACGATCCGTACTTCATCGAGTACTGAAATAACGGCATCCAGTAAAATTTCCCCCATCTTCGCGGTGGCCGGAAGTTCTTTTGTTTTGAACCCGATACAGGAAATGATAATGACCGGTTTCTCCCCGGCAGCTTTAATCAGAAAATCGCCGTTGGCAGATGAAACTACTGAAAGATTTGTTCCTTTTACTGTAATGGTAGCACCACTGATAGCATTGCCTTTCGCGTCTACAATTCTACCGGACACTTCCATTAGTGGTAAAGGAGCTTCGGGATTTGCCGGGGAACCGGCTTCCCTTCTGGATATCACCACAAATTTATCTTCGATGGAATATGTCAGGCGCTGGTTTTTGAATAGCTGATCCAGAACTGTTGTCAGTTCAACATTCTTCACGTTGATGGTTACCCGATCACTTTCTTTCATCAGATCATGGGAAATAAAAAAATCAACGCCGGCCTGTGCTTTGATCTTCTTAAAGACTTCCGACAATGGTGCATTTTTTACTGACAACGTAATTTTCTGAGCATAGCCAGCTGCACTAACCTGTAACATGCATACAATTAATAAAAAGCTGGTAATTCGCATTATAAGCAGGGTTTTACGGTATAGCCGCATTGGCATACCAGTTTGTCTGGTACAAAATCTATACATTCGTGTTTGTTTTGGTTGAAGCAACAGGCCTTAGTTTTCGAGGCGAGGGCATATTGCGTTATAACGGTTGATTATTTCAATTAGCCGGGCCAAACCTGACCGGGAATGACTTCATTCCCGGCCTTATTTTACCCTTCGGGGTGCTTACGTTTTTCGCATATTAATGATGCTTTATTCCTTCGGTTGATATTTAGTGACATATACTGTTCTTCCTGTAATCCTGAAATACACTTCCCTGCTCTTTTCCATCATCCTCAGTACCTGGCTCAGGTTCCGTGCTCGTGATACAGAGCCATACCATTTTGCATCCGGGCGGTCGCCTTCGTATATCACCTCCACGTCATACCACCTGGCGATAAGCCGCATTATATCTTCAATCCTTTTATTATCAAACTGAATGTCTCCGTTGATCCAGGCCACTTCACCTCCGGCATCCACCTGGGTAACTTTCAATCCGGTTCCATTTATAACAGCTTGCTCACCTGGCTTGATGATCACCGATCCGCCTTCTTTCACTGATACTTTCACGGCCCCCTCCAACAGGGTGGTGCGGCCCGACTGCTCGTCTTCGTAAGTATTGACATTGAAATGTGTTCCCAAAACTTCCACTTCCTGTGCATCGGACTTTACAACAAAAGGATGGCTGAGATCTTTCGAAATCTCGAAATATCCCTCTCCCTTTAACTGAACCGTTCTTTTACCGTTTTCTATCAGTGAAGGAGTATATTTCAGACTGGAGGCTGCGTTCAGATATACCAGTGAGCCATCCGGCAGCCGTACCTGGTAGGTTTCCCCCTTTGCGGTTGTCAGTGTGTTAAAGGCGCCATCTTCGCGGCCCGTACCTGCGATGGAATATACCAACTGACCATTCGCAGATTTGGAAATGGTAACGCCTGCTTCGCTGGCGAGTTCACCATTTGCAGCATCGTGCAGCCGGATCTGTTTACCATTGGCCAGTGTTAGCGTAGCCCCGGATATACCAGGCGATACATCTGATTGGGTGATCGTTAGCGGATCGCTTCCTTTTCCTTTATCAGGCTGGAAGTAATAGAATGCCGCCACGGAAATAATGAATAATACAGCGCTGGCAACCGCTAACCGGGGCCATATATTTTTTACACGGAATTCCCTCCGGGCCTGGATCGTTTGCCACATTTCTGCCTTTATCCGCTCGATATCCAGGTTACTGTCTATCTCTTCATCGTTCCCATATTTCATGAACCAGGCTTCAACCAGTACTTTTTCTTCCGGCGTGCAGGTTCCCAGCTTATATCGTTCAATGATTTGGATAGCAGGATTATTCATCTTTTTTACATTTACGTATCATGGCTTCATATTATGACAGATGAATAACGGGTTGGGGGTACGGCAGGATAGAAAATATATTGGGGACCTAACGCAGGAGATACGCAAGGTAGATCATCAGCCCCAGCCGTAAACGTAAGATCTTCAGTGCCCGCTTAACCTGTGTTTTAACGGTTTGTTCAGAGATTCCCAGTTGTTCGGCTATTTCCCTGTGGCTCATTTGTTCTTTCCGGCTTAGCAGGAAAACTTCGCGCATTTTCTCCGGGAGCAAGCGGATCTCATGATCAATAATATCTGTAAGTTCTTTTTCCATCAACAGCTCATCCGCGTCCTGTGCGTATTTCGCCAGGTAGTCTTCAAAAGACCTGATGTAAGCTGTCTGGTATTTCCGGTGTACAAATATGTTAAGTGCCCTGTTGTGAACAGATTTATAGAGGTATGAGGAGAGGGAAGAATGAAGGTCCAGTTCCCTGTGTTTTTTCCATAAAACAACGAAGATCTCCTGCACAACGTCTTTGGCGTCCTGTTCGTTTTTCAGTTTGCGGATGGCAAAGAGGAATAATGGACCACTGTACCGGTCGTAAATTTGCTTGAACGCTTTGTCGTCACTGCGTTTAAGTAAACCCAGCAGTTCATGGTCAGTATGTTGGCTGTAATTTGACATTCAAGTGGACTAAACGCCAGACTTACTTTTGATTGATTAATACTCCTACAATATTAAATAAATTTCAACGAGTTGACCTCTGTTTGTTTTTAAGCTGGTATACTATATCAGCCAGTTCAGGCTACTATTATAGGTTTCAGAATTTTGTCCTTCTCTATTTTCTACCAAAGAAAAAAGGCGGATCTTCCTGAAGAAGATACCGCCCTTTATACCGGAACAAGATCCTGCATACCGGCTTACCTACGGCTTAGGGGTTAGCAGCAAGGCTTTCAGTTTTGCATCGAGCTCTGAATAAAACAGATCGGTTCCAACAATCGTTTTTGTGCTCATATCTATCAGAAAATTATGAGGAACACTTGTGATCAGGTATCTGACTGCAAGGTCGCCTTTTGCTCCTTTCAGTTCGCTTAGATGGATCCATTCACCTACATTGTCTTCCCGGATAGCTGCCATCCACTTATCATACGAATTATCAATCGATACGGAAACGATATTGAAGCCGGCATCCTTGAATTGATGATAGGCCTCGCGCAGAAAAGGATGCTGGATACGGCATGGACCGCACCAACTGGCCCAGAAGTCCAGGAGCACATATTTATCCTTCAGGCTCGCAAACTCAACCATCCGGCCGGCAGTATCAGGCAATTTAAAATCGAGGGCCTTCTTTCCCACACTGAAGACGTCCTTTTTGTCCAGCAGTTCTTTCAGTGTTACGCCCATGGGTAGCTGCCGCATTTCAGGCGACAGTCTTTCAAAGAACGGCCGGGTCGGTTTATTCGTCATTGCGCCGGGACTTTCAAAATCGTACACGGCCAATAGCGAGACTGGTGAGTTGGGGCGCGCCTTCAATATTCCGTCAAGAAATTTCTTTTCCTCTATGCTCAATAGTCTTAATTGTTCTCTGTAAATAGCAACGCTATCACTCTTTCCTTCTCTTTCCAGCCGGTAGATACCCATATTCACGGGCCGAAGGCGGTCGTACAATTTGTTGAGTTCTTTGCGATAAGCAATATATTCATCGTGCAGGGAAGATCCTTTAACCAAAGCACTGCTCAGGGAATCCTTCGCATAGAGGCTTACCCTGGCTCCGGCTTCAAGAAAAAGCCTGTAGGTCCTTGTTTGCTGCAATTCATAAGTTACGCGTGCAGTATCGTTACCGGGACTGTACGTAAGCGTTATTTGGGTTGGATATTCTAACATGCCTTTAAGCATAAAACTACCATTCTCCAGACGTACGCTGTCCCTGAC
Organism: Pseudobacter sp.; assembly: GCF_051955275.1. Classification (NCBI taxonomy): domain Bacteria; kingdom Pseudomonadati; phylum Bacteroidota; class Chitinophagia; order Chitinophagales; family Chitinophagaceae; genus Pseudobacter; species Pseudobacter sp. The sequence goes on from NZ_JBQCGW010000013.1 coordinate 19,659, forward strand.
ACTTTTTGTACCCACATTATATCTGGCATGGATCATACCATCCTTGCCGCCCTGGAATCTCCCCTTCAATTCATATCCTGTCTGGGCATGTACCAGTTGGGACAAAAGAAGTAAAACCGCGACACCAATTTTAGAAGCTGTATGTTTTCTGTTCATGATCATAATGCTGGCTTAAGGGTTGTTTTTCATGCCTGGATTCTGGTTCATCACTTTAAGCGGGAACCTTAATGTGTAACGGTCTTTTTTTAGCTGGAACCTGGCTTCTTCATTACCTGCGGCATTGTACAGCACATGCTCATAAGTCTGTGCAGCAAACAGCGGGTCCACTGAAAGTCGGCGCATATCGAACCAGCGGAATCCTGTGAAAGCAAATTCACGAAGGCGTTCTTCTATCACAAAGCGGATCAGTTCATTCTGATCGGTGATGGTCACCTCTGCATCCTGTGCAGGCATCCGCTTGCTCCGGAGCGTCTCAAGATCAGTTATGGCTTTGTCCAGCTCACCTGTACGGGCATAACATTCCGCACGCAGCAGGTAAAGCTCCGGCATGCCGATACCGATGGCCACCACATTTGTAGGGGCGTATTTTCTGACAGCACCGGGTATGGTGATTTCCGTACCTGGTGAAGAGAAGGCTGGTCTCCGCGTATAAAACAACCTGCGCATATCATTGGCGCCGAACAGATCATAGACTTCCTTTTTCAGCAACAATACATTGTGCTGATAGTGAACCAGTGAAGAATATTGCCGGGAGAAAAGCGTTTCGGTACTCGCCCATGGCAATGGAGCACCGATATAACTGTTTACTGTTGTAGGAAAATACCAACTGCCACCGGGTGCCAGCAATGTATTATAATCATAGAGTGCCAAAGGAAGGTTGGCATCGGGCAGATGGCTGAAAGCGTTTTCCAGTAAAGGAAGCGCCTGTTGAAATTTCCCCATGAACATATACACTTTTCCCAACAATGCCTCGGCTCCCGCCTGTGTCATCCTTGAGCGCGCATCATTGTTGCGGGGTAACAACGGCATTGATTCATTTATCTCTTTTATGATGAAATCATACACTTCCTGCACGCTGGACCTGCGGAATTCAGTTAATGTAGCATCTGCCTGCAATACAATAGGAACGCCAGGATCAGCTGAAGCAGTGGCCGGATCATACGGCTTTCCATAATAATTGATGAACTGAAAAAAACTCCAGGCCCGGGTGGCACGCGCTTCTGCCCGCAGGGCTTCTTTCTCTGCATCAGTACCTCGTTCAGAAGTCATCACTTCATTGATGATCTTGTTAAGCAGGTAGATCTGTGCCATCAGGCTGTTGAGTTCCGGAGCATCAGTTTCTTCATCATACAGGTCGTCTGCCCAGCGGAAAGCCCGTTGGTAGCCCAGTGACTCTGAATTCAGGAAGGAGCTCATCGCCACCACTTCATCCCCGAGAAACATCTGGAAATCAGAAAAGCCCATTGCCAGGAGGGTACCGTTGTAAAACAGGTTCCTGTAGTCTTTGGTTTGTTTAGCAATGATGCGCCCTTTGGGATCTACTTCCAGAAAGGATTTGGAGCAGGAGGAGAGCAATCCTATGCTTATGACTGCGACAAATATTTTAAGATATCTCATAATTTTTTTATTTGCTTAGAATGAAACATTGGCACCGATGGTCAGGCTATTGACTCCTGTCAGCTGCGTTCTGGAACCACGCAGCGCATTGAAGAACTCCGGATCTATATTGTGCTTGTTGGCCCTCCAGAGCATGATATTGCTCATTTGAATGCTCAGGGAAATATTCTGTGCATTTATTTTGCTTACGATATTACGGGGCAGCATATAGGCCAGGGTTATATCACGCATTTTCAGGAATGATGCATCCAGAACATTGGTATTGGCGTAGACATAATAATTGATATGCCTTGTACTGACACTGTTATTTACATTACCTATCCAGCGTGGGATATCGGTAAATGCTTCGTCGCCCTGCTCCCTCCAGCGTTTGTCAAAGTCGGCATGCACATTTCCTCCGTTTAATGATCCAGCACCAGGGAATAAGCGGTTCATGTTATACATCGTATTTACATCCCTGCGCATTACATGTCCGAGGTTAGCAACAATATTGGCTGTAAGTGAGAAATCCCTGTAACGGAAAGTATTTGAAAAACCACCGCTCCATTTGGGTTGATAGGTACCCATGAAAAGCATATCCTCCGGTTTGGCCACATTGAGGTCTTTGGTAATCTTTCCATCACTCAGTCTTATTTGCGGATCTCCTGCGGCGTTCAAACCGGCGTAATCATAGGCGAAAATGGCATAGGCTTCGTACCCTTGATAATAGCCGCCATAGGCATTATTGGTGATCACTGCATTTCCTGTAACGATGTTGACATTGTTGGCTAGACGGGTGATCTTGTTTTTATTGTAAGCCAGGTTCAGTATAGAGCTCCAGCCGAAATCCTTTCCACGGATGTTCTCTGAGCGGATAGAAAGCTCGATACCCTTGTTCTCCATATCGCCCAGGTTTCCGATCACAGATGAGTAACCTGCAAAAGGATTGGTTGGCAATTGCCCCAACATATCATAGGTTTTTCTTACATACAGGTCAAGTGAACCATTGAGCCTTTTACCCAGCAGGCCGAAGTCGATGCCGAGGTTAGTTGTGCTGGTAGATTCCCACGACAGCCTCCGGTTGGCAGGTGATACAATGGAATAAATACGGCCACCGGGATAAACGGATGAGCTTGAACCGCCGGAAATAATATCCTTGGAAGAAGCGATACCTGGAGACGGTGCATTGCCTGTGAGGCCGTAAGTCAGTCGCACCGCCAACATGTCCATCCATTTCACCTGCTGCAAAAAGGACTCTTCTCCGATATTGTATCTGGCACCGATACTCCACACAGGCCGGTTCTGAGCTGATTTATCAATACCGAACAAGCTTGATTCATCTTTTCTCCAGCTACCATTTATAGTATACTTATGAAGGAAGGTATAAGCAAGATTTCCATACACGGACCTGAACCTGTTTTTTGATTCTGAAAAAGTAAAATCGTTTGAATAGTTCCAGTAACTCCTGTTTGAATTATACAATAAAATGGGGTTGACGATTCCCGCTGCAAGCGTTACGTAATCGAGCGCCTGGGGACTAAGCAAACCATCATTGAATCCCCAGAAGGTACTGGAATTCCCGCGTGAAAAAGATTCCTGTACTTCCACGCCAGCCAGTGCAGTGACCTGGTGGTTGGATGCATCCCAGTCACGGTTGAATACAAGCTGGTTCCTGATGGTCCAGTTCTGCTGTGAGCTGTTGCCCACTGCATATTTGCCGCCGGTAGAAGGGAAATTATATTTGATGGTATTATCCAGCACGGAGCCGGTAGCGAAACTCACTACCATATTACGTACGCCGTAAGACCTGTCGTCATTGAAAGCCTGGCTCTCACTTGATCCTTTGATAAGTCCATAAGTTCCTTCGAATTTCAGTCCTTTATATAAGTTAACGGAGACACCTGCTGTGATCCGGGCGAGTAATGACTGCGTATTGGAATAGCCGTACTCCGCTTCATTGAGAGGTACATAGTTCAGGTTGACGCCACTGCGTGATTCCAGGTTCTGCCTTATACTTTCTGTTCTGTACAACCAGGGCATGGCGATATTGCTGCCATCGTTGTTACGGAAAAGCTGGTAAGGTAGAAAGCTGGGTGATGCTGATGTTAATGGTTTATTTTTCGAACGGCTATTGGTAATGTCAGTGACGAGGTAGGCAGAGATCCGCTCGTTAACAGTATAATCCTGCCGGAGGTTCAGTTTGTACGTATTGCTGTTATTGAATGCGTTCTCGCCTTTGTTTCCGGTGTAGGCCATGGAACCGTAAAAACGGTATTTTCTGTTGCCTCCTCGCAAAGAAAGGGTGTGATTGGTCAATTGTGCGTTGCGGAAAAAAATATCCTCCATCTGGCCAAGGTTATTGATACCGGCCAGGCTGTCGAGCTTTTGATCTTTTGTTGCTTCGGAGATCAGCCCGCGGCTCCAATCATAAAGGATCTGTTCATGAGGGGGAACTCCTGAACTTACGCTGTAAGTTGGAACTGAAATGGAAGCCCAGCTTGTGTTGGCCGGATCGAAGATATCCTTTGCATTCTGAATAAACTGCTTGCTGTTCAATACAGGGAAATAAGACAGGTCGGGTTTTCCCATGAAATTGGTGAACATATTGTAATTCACCGTCAGTTTATCGCTTGCCTTCCCTTTTTTGGTGGTTATCACAATAACGCCATTGGAAGCTCTGGCCCCCCAAACGGAGGCGGCGGTTGCATCTTTCAGAACCGTAACACTTTCTACATCCTGCGGATTTACTGAACTGATATCACTTACAGGAATACCGTCTACAACCACCAGTGGATTACGATCTGAACCGATGTAGTTACCGGGGGATGGATTAAAATAACCAACGGTAGAAAGGCCGCGTATCTGGAACCGGTCGGCGCCTGATGCGTTGTTAACGGTAAGGCCAGGGATCAGACCATCCAGGCGTTGCAGCACATTCATGGAACCAGACCTTTGTGCAAAGATCTCCATATCAGGTTGCGCATATGCCCCTGCACTTCGTTCGCGTGAGATGGTCTGGTAACCGGTATTCACCACCATTTCCACTCCATCGAGTTCTTTAACGGCAGGCAGCAGCGTAAACACTGATCTATTGGCGGAAGAAAGCAAGGCAGGTGTTACTGTAATACTTTTTGTTTCCATACCTACGAATGATATGACAAGTACGTCGCCTGCTTTCACATCAAGAGAAAAGTTTCCGTTATTGTCGGTTGACGTGCCATTGCTGGTGCCTTTCACCAACACCGTTGCACCTACAACGGGTTCGCCTTTTTCATTGATGATACGTCCGTTGACAGGGGGGATGGAGCGGTAAACGGAAATAAGTTCCGGCTGGGGTGCGGGCAGGGATTTCCGGGTGAAGAAGATGGTTTTCCCCTGTTTGAAAAAAGTAAGTGAGCGGCCTTCCACCAGGAGTGCCAGGAATTGGTCCAGGGGTATACTTTTTACAGGCATATTGATACTGCTTTGCGCTTTCATCACCTGCGCATCGATGGCCACTTCAAATCCCGTTTGTTTTTTGATGGAATTGAGCACTGCTTCGAAGGACATATTCCTGTTGGGGAGTGTAACATCCTGACCTTTTCCGAATGCGTAGCAGTGCATTAATGCGGTGGTGAGTAAAAGTGCAGATAATCTCATTATTCTCATGATTTTGGCCTGCCTCCGACGCCTTGACTGGCTGCAGGAAAGTACATAGCAGTTTTTTTGCATAGATTTGCAATGTTTGGTAGTAAATAAATGGTTGACACACCGTTTAGATCAGCCGAACGTTCCGGGAGCGGGTCCAAGCGCTTCCGGTTTTGTTTTTACCGGCTGATCCGGTTTAATATTCTTTATATCTCTCAGGGCATGATGATCAGTTTTCTTCCTTCCTCCCTGTATCGTATATCCAATCCTTTAAAATATTGCAGCACTCCGCTCAATGGAACATCCATTGACATGCCTCCCCAAAGGGATTTCTCCGGTATGCCTCCTTCAAAAACGATCTCTATATTATACCAGCGCTCTAATTCACGGCAGATCTCCACGAACGATTTTCCTTCGAAGTTGAACTTCCAGTTTTTCCAGGCTACCACGTTAGCAACCGCCACATTCTCGAAAACCTGGAGGCCGTTATTACTGAACCGGACCTGCTGGCCGGGACGCATGCGGATTTTTTCAGCAGTGGGGCCAGCTGAAACCAGCACTGCCCCTGAAATGAGCGTGGTGCGCAGATCGGCTTCATTATCGTAAGCATTTACATTGAATTCTGTTCCCAACACTTCCACTTCCGTTTTCCGGTTTACATCCACTACAAAAGTTCTGGAAGGGTTTTTAGCCACCTCAAAGTATGCCTCACCGGTAACTTCCACTCTACGATTGTTTTCTTTGAAAGAGGTTGGATAACGGATGGAACTGGCCGCATTCAGCCACACCCTGGTGCCGTCTGGCAGTGTAAGCTGAAATTGTCTGCCATTCGGGGTGGACATAGTGTTGTAGGCAACCACATCTCCATCACCTTCATACATGAGTGAACCGTTATTCACCTTTGCGGTGACGCCGTTTTCCAGGGCCACTACAGCATTTTTGATGGTATCCAGTGCAACCTGGGTACCATCTGCCAGGGTAAGGATGGCTCCCTTCTGGCCGGGCAGGATCTGATTTGCGTGGACAAAATCTTCTGAATTTTTCTTTACCGGCCTGTTTGAATATACGACCAGGAGTATGGTTGACACTACTATCAGGAGAGCTGCTGCGGCTACAATCTTCCATTGACGGAGGAAGAAGATCCTGCGTGGTTCCGGACGCAATTCAGTACTGCCAAAAATAGCAGACAATATGCTGTTACTGGTTGCCTGGTCAGGTTGATCCGCAGGTTCAGCTTCATCGTAAGCTTTCGACAGCAGCTCATTAACAATATTTTCATGTTCCGGCATTGCTGCCATTGCGATCCACTCGTCCCTTTCTGCGGGTGTAGCGGACTGGCTTAAGCAGCGTTCAAACAAATAGGAAAGTCGGTCTTGTGTCATAGTTAAAATGGAATTAGGCTTAGGTCTGTATACATTGAGGCCAAAATTTGTATCAAGGGGGGGAAGATCAGGAAATTTTTTTCAGGGTTCCGGCCAGGATGAGGAGAACGGGTAGCAAATCAGTATGTACCATGAAATAGGCCCTGATCTTTTTTGTAGCCTCGCTCATATTATACTTCACTGTTTCAGCTGACACACCCAGTCTGGCGGCAACTTCTTCCCGCGTTAACCCCTCCTCTCTGATGAGCAGGTGGGTTTCCTTCTGTTTGGGTGGCAACCGGTCAATTGCCTGCTGCAGCACAAGGTTATACTGCTTCAGTTCCAGTATTTGTTCTCCGGTAAAATGAAAGGCAGGTTCTTCTATAGCCGGCGCCAGGAATTGTTTTTCCCTGGCCAATAGCTTTATTCCTCTGTAGGCAGCCCTGCGCGCAATGGCATGCAGGTAAGCTTCAAAATTTTCAACATGCTGGAGTTGGCTTCGTTTGAGCCATATTTTAAGGAAAACGTCCTGCAGAATTTCCTCGGCCATCTGCCGTGAGTTGGTCAATTTAAAAGTGGTGGAGTAAATCTTTCCGCGATGGTGCATGAACAGTAATGAGAACGCCAGTTCATCGCCTTCCGCAATACGTGAGAGCAGTTTAGATTCATTGTATGGTTCATCTGGCAGCAAAATCTCCGCACTTTGGTATAAACAGCTGCAAACTAGGGTAAAAATTCTTAATCTGTTGGGATATTTCCAGGCGGAAATGCTGTCTTGCTTTTCACCGGGTTTTATATTGCTGAAGATAAATTTGGAAAATACCGGAGATAAATATTCTTTCTCCTATATTTGCACCCCCTTACAACGCCGCGTTCGTCTAAGGGTTAGGACACCACCCTTTCACGGTGGTGATACGGGTTCGAATCCCGTACGCGGTACTTCATGGGACTTTTCGAAATCAAATCGGAAGGTCCCATTTTTATTTCCGCCAGAACCCGCGCTGATACTGCATATTTCGGCAAAGACAGGATCGACACCAGTGGTTCGATAATAATTTTTCTCAAAAATTAATTTGCCGGAAAAGATCGAACCCATTACTAAACGCTTGCCTTGCAAGGTGGCATTAGAATAATACCTGGGCAGATTTTTAAGTAAATCAGTGCAGGGAAGAATATACTTGGAAACCTCCACGCTGCTTTGGGATAAGTTGAAGATATCCTATTGCGTATGAGCGCCTTTCTGTCAAATACAATACTAAACCCTCAAGAGGCGGAACGATTTATTAACAGGGTCTTAAACACGGTAAACTCTAAAGCTGAATATATTTTGGATAACCCGGATCTTAATTAATAAAATAATAATCAAATTGGAAGCAATTTGTAAAGATATCAATAACGATTTACTTCTTAAGTCGTATGTTATGGGCGACTAAATCCATTCCCAGGCGATCATCTTTTGGTGGTTTAATCATAAAATTGACCTGTGCGCCTACTCTTATCATATCCTTGTGATCTTTAAAATCGTTAAAATGAAAAAAATACCGAACGCCGTTTTTGCCTTGTATTGACCCTATATGCTTTTGATCGTTCAATTTAATAATTTTTCCCGTATCCTTTTGAGAGTTACTGCTATCGCCATCCGAATTTTCTCTCCAGGTCTTAAGCAGTTCTTTGTAAAGAGCACCTGAATTGGCATATGCGCTTCCTTCTGTGTAGACTTCCTCTAGCACGACCTTCAATTTATTTGGCACAAACCATCCCTGTTCATCCCTAATTAAATTAACGAGCAAGAAATGTTTGAACGCTAAAACTGTGTCTCCTCCATCTTTGAATATTTGCCCAAGTAGAAAAAACAGACCATCCTTTTTTTCTTTGTCGCCATAAGCTAAGGCACCCTTACACCCAAATTTTTTTGCTTTTTCAAGGTCACCATTCCCAAAGTATAATTCAGCTAGTTCTTTTTGTATGAACCACTCTCCTTTTCTACGTTCAATCACCTGCATTTCAATTATAGCCTGAGGAATATTTCCCAAGCCCTTGTTCGAAAGCGCTATTTTTCTAGCGAACCATAAATCATTGTTGTAGTGGAACCTCTCGATTGTAAATAATGCTTGTTTCGAAATATCAATGCACTCCTGAAATTTCTTTTGCTTCAAGAGCGACAATGAGTAGTATGCATGCCAGGTCTCTAGATCAGAAGCTAACTCGACTGTTTTGTTTTTCCCTCCTTTTACAAAATCAATTGTGTCGCAATTTTGGCTCAGTGCCTTATCTCTAAATGGAGTCAAAAAACTCTCGATCCAAGCCCAATTTGGATTTGACTTTTGCTTTTCCGCTTTAAGGCTCAATTTAAACAATCTTGAAAATGGAGAGTAGGTTGAATCTAATGAGAACAGGGTAATATAATTCGATATTAGATTTAATGTCTCATTTGTCAGGTGCAAATCAGGTAACTGTAGATTGTCATTACCTTGGTTGTCTTCTAAATCTACCAATAGCGAGTCAAATTGAGAATCAGAATCATCTTCCTCTTCATCATTGATTTCATTTTTTAAACGTGAATATAAACACCAACCAAAAGAATTAAGGATTTGCTCCGGTACTTTTGAATCAACTGAAATTCCTAAAAATTTTATAAAACCAAAAGCTCTCTCCACATGTCCTGACTTCCTAAAAATGTCCATAATCCCACTTACAACATACGCGTCTGAAGCAATAACCTCTTTAACTTGATTGTGTTTTATGTTTATTCCTTTCAGCAGGTTCAGTAAGTTGTCGGCTTTAATAGGCTTCCGCTTTTTCTCATACCCAATTACCTTAACGAGTAATTGGGTAATTAGCAACCCATTCTTTTCATCTAAGAAAGAAATCTTACTTAGAAAATCTATTGACTGCATGACAACACCATCTAATACCTGCTGGTCTTGCTCACTGGTCTTAAGGATATTATGAAACAGCCAACCTAACTGATTGGTAGAATAATTGTCTTTTAACTTAAACACGTCGACCTCATATGTTATTAAAAATTCCAAACCACCTAATAGGCCATTTTGCTCCCTGTGACATTTTAATAGGTCGCCAACTATATAGGAATTGTTCGCAATTTCCTCTTTCTTAAAATTTACACAATTTTCACGAAAATTGATAATGACATTTTCATATTTACCCTCCTTAACGAGTTGATGAAGGTATCTGGAATAGCTTTCAATACTATGCATTTTTCCTCCTTAGATTCGATTCAACTAAATCTTTCACTTCTTGATAAAGCGTGTGAGAATTAAACTTTATTGGTAAGAAAGTTGTAATAAATCCATCCGAATTGTAATAAATGGTTAACAGTATGAATTCATCGTCTCTAGCGATCATGTACTTTTCATGAAAAGATTCATGTTCTACTGAAACAATATTAATTCTATTTTGGATCAAAGTGTTCTTAAAATCTTCATAAAGGTTTTTTAAAAATAGTTCTGGAAAATTTGTGTCGATTGTCGAGTTCTCACTTTCTAGAATTTTTATTATTTGTTCAGAAAACTCATTCTTTGGATACGGAGTACTCTTAGTTAACTTGCCGTCAGCATTGTAATAAAACCTAATCTTAACGGTATGGCCGTTTTCATTCGCAAATGAGTAAAGTTCTTGATAGCTGTGATGTTCTATCTTGGTAACTTGAATATGATAGGAACTAAGTTTTGATGAAATCATATACCAGATCACCGGCAGTGATGGAAACTGAGCAGGAAACTTCAGTTTATCAATTTGTGGCTTTAGATTCTCTGGTATTGTCACGTCCAATGGCACGTTAAAAACATTGCGCTGAGCTTTTTCAAAACGATCAAATACATCAAGGCGTTCCCTCCACTCAATTTTTATGTATGGATGTATGTCCGAAAATCCAATCAAATAAACTTTCGATTTTGCGCATGAGATCGCGGTGTATAACCACCGAAAATACTCTTCGTTAGCTTTAGCCTTTTCCGTTTCGCAGTTAATAAATACATAGTTCCACTTAACACCATTCGCCTTATGACAGGTCATTGCATATGCATACTTCACAAAGGCACTGTTGTAATAGGGATCAGTTTTGAGATAGCTAGTGAATTCGTGTTTGTCAGCTTGATTCTTTCCACTCTTCTGTTTGAAATTATTTCTTGCCAGTAACAGAAGCCCCAATCGTTCTTCTTTCGAAATATCTTTTTCGACCCGAAGATAATTTTCTAGGATTGTTATTTCCTCTTCTTTTTGATACCTCGGAATTAGAACCCTGGCCTTTCGAAAAACCAAATTAATGACTGGTTTTCCTCGTAGATAGACTGGTTTTATATCTTGATCTCCAACAGACATAACCTCCACAATCTCTCCTTTATAAATCTGCATAGGAAATAAGCCTGTCAGCGGGCCGGATACGAATATCGTATTATTGATTGTTAACAAATCCCCTTTCTCAAGAATGCTTGTCCTTCCCAGTAAGTCCCGGCGTATCGAAATATTTGCGTCAAGAGCATGTTTATTTGAATACGTCAAAAAAATACATTGGTTTAATGAAGTTAGTTTCTCGTAGTTCTTCGTGAATTCTTCCCTATTAATTCTATGAACATTAATTTGATTATCGGCGACTAGCAGGTTGTTGAATATACCTTTTGCTATTGACTCATGAAGTGTTTTAACGCAATCTAAAATACCCCTTTGATGCTCGTCAATAATTATATCGGTTAATTCAAAAAATTTTGTACTAAGTTGATAGGTATTATTCAAATGATTCTTTGACAAAGCAGATTCCTCATTTGTTCCTCGGCTTAGTCGCTTGTCATCGCCAACTATGATCAACTTTCTTTTTGGGTGTTGCTTAAAATCAATAAAATGAATAAGGTCATTTAGAAGCTTTCCTGACCCAAAAATAAAAAGTTCATTTTCGCTAAAACTATCTGAAAGAAGTTGTGCTTCGTCAACAATATAAATAACTTCATCGCCGTCAGAGTTGTTTTTAACGGAATAATATGCACGTTTAATATCAGTTTCTGACACGTCCGACTTTTCCAAGTCGATGCTTTCCTTTTCGTCCCTATCAACAACAGAAGGGATGTTAAAATTGTAGATGAACCTGTATATACTCTGAGCTTCCAATCCGCTGGTTAGCATTAACTGCTCGGCTATTCGACTTCCTACAGTTAATAATTTGAAAGCCAAATTCGGATTATTGGAACGCGCTAAATATTTTTTTATGAGTGTTGTCTTACCGGTATTTACAGCACCAGTCAAGATCAAAACATTAGTTTCCTCATCATTTATGAAATGGTCAATTACATTCAGCCCATTCTTTTGACTATCAATTAAATCATGCTCATCTTCATCTGTTACAGAAACAGAAGTTAAATCGTATAGAAACTTGGAAATTGATTGAAAGCGATTTTCCGTATCTAGTTCAAGCCCCTTCACAATAATGCTATTCAACTCGTCCGAAATTTTCGGGTTGATTGAAATTGGTTCAGGCATTATTTGTTGTAACCGATGATCTGCCCTCAAGGGAACTGAACCAGTTAGGCAGTAATAACAGGTAGCAGACAATCCGTAAACATCAATGAAATGCCCTTTTTTCCCATTTTTATCGTATTGTTCTAACGGAGCAAATCCATGGGATAAGATTGCAGTATGTTCTTCGTTTCCGTACACTAGTTCTCTTGCTGCGCCGAAGTCTATTAATACTGGTTTACCATTAGTTCGGATAATTATGTTTGAGGGTTTAATGTCACGATGTAAAGTTCCCTGGGAATGAATATATTCGAGAGCATGGGCAACTTCTTTCATATATTTTAAGGTCTCAGACTCGGACAAGTAAAGTTTGGAACCTAAAATCTCTTGCAATGTCTGTCCCTCTTCAAAATGCATTACAAAGTAGGCAGTATTATTACCCTTAAATGCGTCAAGGATTTTAACAATGTTTGGATGATCAAATTTTGTTAATGTTCTTGCCTCGTTAAAAAACTCATCTCGGTATTTCTCAAAATCAAAGACTCCAGTGTATCCTGGCATTTTTACTACGCTAAGATCTTGACGGTAGCAAAAATTTAAAGGGTAGAACTCTTTTATTGCTACGGGACGATTAAGTTGGTCAATAGCTTTATAGGTGATGCCAAATCCACCTTGTCCTAAGACACGCTCAATTACATAGCCATTATCTCTCAACGAAGTCCCTATTGGAAGCGCATGACCATTCATTTAACTCAGGCTTTAATATTGTAAATAGACTAGCGCATCGACTTCTAAGTCGGTGGCATCAATTCAGTGCAGCCTCATGATCAGGTTGGTTGGGAAATTGTCTATCAACTAAAAGTAAAAATTTATTTGCTATCGGTCAAACCAATGCGCATAAAAAGATAAATCCCGGCCCGTGTTTAATATATTTTTGACCTCCTTTCTATATTGTAGCATTATGAGTCTTGGAATCGCTTAATTTTTCAAGCTACAAACCAACTTGTCGGTCTTGAATTTGTAATTACCGATTCGAACCTTTTGAACTTCCCCATATTAAAACCACGCGTCACGTTGTTTATCAGTTCCTTATATAAAGTAATATTTAAGGGACGCTAGATCATCAATTATAACGTCTTTATATGTATTTTTTCTATTTTTATATCATGTATAATGATCGAGCTATTAAGTGGATCAAGAGCGTGACCCGGGATGGGGGTAACGCGTGGGCATATTTGGAATATAATGTTGGGGACATTTTTGATCTGCGTTTTCCGGATAATGCTCTCTGGTATCCAACGAATTATGGTAAAGTCCGGCCCAACGAGCTGATGGTCCTTTTTCAAACACTAAATGCGGGGCCGGGTTATCCGGAAGGCACCTATGTAACGCACTTGGTTACACCAGTGGATGGAGTTGTGGAAATAGATGATAGCCCGCACCATCCTTATAAGCGTTATGTTTGTGTCGTTGGACGGACAGATCCAGCGTACAAAGTTGATCTAACAGAATGGAGTTTTTATAAGCCAAACCGAGGACAAATTTGTGATATAATAAAGATAGAGCGACGGGCTGGACCTGACTATACGCTGCAGCAAAAACAGGGTTTTATTTGGAATATTATCAATAACATGGACTTAAACCTGGATGAGGAGGTTGCCGAACTCCAAGCGGTGCCGACGGTCGACGAAGAAGGTATGGAAGAGGGCACAGACTTGGTGTTTCTG
>NZ_JBQCGW010000014.1:0-25976 GCF_051955275.1 Pseudobacter sp.
TATGGGATGTTATTTCCATATAGTTTTTTTCTTTTACACTTGGGGGTTATGCGTTGTTTTAAACAGCTTTTTCTATTACAATAAAATACACGCCAGCATTTCCGACTACAGTAAGATCCCTCCTTTCGGAACGCTCTATTATAATGTATTTGCGGGTCGCACTTATGGCAAGCTGCCTTACATGATGCTGGATGTAGCGCCAGGTAACGAGATCTATTATTACAACAAGTATGCGTTCAACCTCATGAACCGTTATGAGTACCTGCACGACCGTTATGCAGGCGTAAACGTGGAGCACAATATCGGGCCTGGTCTGTTCCGCTTTATCCCGCTCACACGCAAATTCAAGTTCCGCCAGTTCTGGAGCGCCAAAGCGCTTTGGGGTGGTTTGAGCGATGAGAACAAAGCCTACAATATGCCTGTTGGTTCTCCTTATATTTTTGAATCGCTCGATGGCAAACCATATGTAGAGCTGGGCACAGGCGTAGATAATATCTTCAAGCTGTTCAGGGTGGATTTCCTGTGGAGGGTATCTCCTACTCCGTTGCCGAAAGAGCAGGTGAAGAAGTTTGGGGTGTTCTTCAGTTTCAAGTTATCATTCTAAGAAGTTCGAATAAATAAAAGAGCCCGGTGAGACTTTCCACCGGGCTCTTTTATTTATTAAAGAATAATTATTCATATTGTGATATGTACTCTTTCAGATCCGTGTAAAGATTGGAATGATTGAAATACCTTTCTATGAATACTCCTGAGATCTTTCCTTTTGTCTGAGGCTTTGCTCCTGTACCAACCGGAAATGGCCCTGATATTCCCAGATAAGCATTCTGCTCACCACCTGTTTCAAACACCATTTTGAAAAGAAGAAATTTTGCCGCTTCATTCTTAAAGACTTCGGTTTTTTCAGCTACGAATTCTATACTCACCATTTTAGATTTATACCCCGAAGTAATATCCATCAGCTCTGATTCGGAGAACAATTGCTGTTTCACGTATTCAACAGGGAACAGGGATTCTTTCTTCAATACCACCAGCGAATCATAAAGGAAATTACGCATTTTGCTGTCAGCCGCTGCAGGCACCAGTTCTTCTGAAAGCACATTTTGCTTGTAGGCAAGCAGGCCCAGTGCGGCATGGGCTTTCACCATGGGTATCGGTTTGTGGAGGAACTGACGGAGATAGGGTATTGATTTGGAGTCATTCAAATTCACCAGCATCTGCACCATGGAAGACGGGTACCAGTAATTGGATTCCATCAATCCGAAATCAGGAGAAGCGAGGAATTCCCTGGTATGACTGAACAGCTGTTCTTTATATGGGTCCAGCATCGATCTCTGCATCATTTTCCTTGCCATTAACTTATTGCAAAGCTGAATAACAAAAGCGCAGCCCAGTGAATCTTTCAACAAGGGCAGCAAAGTTTTCACATGAGGCACTGTCAGTTCAAGAGAGTCGCTGTACGAATTCAGGATGTCATAGACACGGTCACTCAGTGGGATCCCTTTCAGCAAATAGGCGGTAGCGATCTTATGCGTTTCTGCAGTATTCCACTTTACCAGTATCCAGAGTATTTCTCCTTTCACCAGCTTTTCATCCGCAAGCTGCTTGTTATACATTTCCTGTAACGCATTCACGGAACCGGGATCTTTTATTTCCAGGATTTTCTGTGCGAAATAGTGATTGATAAATTGCTCTTCGTGTTTCCAGGGTCTGACCAGCCCCTTGTAGAGAAGTGGCAGGTCTTTACTGCTGAATTCAATTGCCTGTGATGCACCTGCTGCGTCGTCAAACTCAGTAGAATCCTCGTTATCAAGTGCTTCCAGGAATGCTTCCCCCTTATTTGTGAAGATGGTCGAAGGCTTTTGTTTATTATCCGGCATGAACTCTTTGAAAAAGCGCTCCAGATCAGGGCTTCTTAGCGTCAGCATATCTCCGGTTGTAAAAAGGGTTATCAGGGAATCCCCGTTCACCATAACTCTTAAACGTTTGATATTTTGTGATGAAGCGTAACGGATATAGGCCTCAGCTGCTTTGAACGGACCATTTTGGGTGAACTCAAACGACAATAAACTATCACCTTCTTTTTTATTCATCATACTTGAGCTGCGCAGAAAAGCGGTATCACTTTCATGCCAGTAATATTTATAGAAAGGCTGCTTGATGATCACCATAGAAGTAGTAGCTGCACTGTCATACGTTGTATAACGTAAATCCCTGATCGTACTATCCTCGTAACGGATGAAAGGTTCCGGGCTCCACACGGGCAGCGCATTACCCGGAACGGGATTAACTCCCCACCCCTTGCTTTCCGGCGGCAAAAAGCGGATGGAAGAATAATATAACTTTTCATGCTCCATGGTAAGTGAGGAATCAATACTGCGTACTCCTAAATAATAGGTTTTATTGCCTCTTAACAAGGCCAGCAAGGAGCAGTAATAACTCCCCTGCTTTGTCAGTATATTGAACCGTAACACCCGCACAGGCATGCCTTCCACCTTGTAGTCGGTGAAATCCAGGTTCCGTACCGATGCGTTGTTCTGAAAATTCAGGTAATGCTGGTCCAATACCGGGATATCCACACTTCTGTTGTAACCTGGCAGGAGGGTTTCGGTAACAAGTACATAACTGACTCCTTTAACCGAATCGCTTGCAAATACCTCATATGACCTGGCGTTCTCGTTTTCCTCCCTTCTGACAGGTTTCCTGTCTTCAGGCATCCGCACACTTAATCCAAGGTAAGCATTGGAATACTCCGGGTACAGTGTTTTTGCAAGCGCCTTTTCATCCAGGGAAAATGAACCGAAAAAGCGGTCAACATCGGCACGGGGAAGCTCTGCAGCAGACTCATTGAAAGCAAGCAGCATGAACCATATTCCCTGCTTTTCAAAAAACCTTGCTCTCACATTCCATTTCATATTTTCCGACTCCCACTCCTTTCCGGTCAGGCCATTGGCCTCAATCCGCTTGTCCCTGAGGGTAAGAGTAGAATCGAAGCTAAGCAGCACGGCCTTCATCACTGTATCTCCGCTGGTCCATAGTGGTGCAGGATATGCCGATATAGAGTAGTAGATGCCAGAAGCGAAGTCGAATAAATAAGTCTGGGAACCTCCTCCCTTAATGACACTTATATCATCTTTATCAGGAGAGTAAGGCATATCAACACTAAAAGTATTATCCTTTGAACTCACTTTCACCCACGGCAGCTCATTATATGTGTATGGATGGTCAAGTATAAATTCACGTTTTGTGACAGGTACCGGTTCAACTGTATAGCCCCGTTTACGCATCAGGGTAAGCAGGCCATTCGTGCCATTGTCAAGGTGCCCCAGGCCTACAGCAAACAACATGGTGCGCACATGCATCAGGCTGTCCATCCGCGCTGCCATTTTCAGGTTCCTTCGCACCATCAATGCAGAGCTGTCACTTGAACTGCCATATAGTTTATTGAATTTCCCAAGATCATCACTCAGGTAAACCGTGATAATGGAGTCCATGAATTTCGCAAGCTGTTCATCCGTTTTCAGGATTTCTTTGATATGATGTTCGGTGATAGTATCTGTGGGCACAGACACTTCATCACCCCTGTCTTCCAATGCGCCCGTCCACTTACCGATTTTCTTTGCAATACTGTAGAGAAAGGGATCAAGGCTGGTACTCATATTGTTCCCCGGCCTTACACGGGCATAAACAGTGGTCATATGGCCATCCAGATCATAGATGGTAACTTCATCCGGAGACTTTTTGAAAATAGCAGCCAGCCTGGCACTGATCCTTTTGAAATTGGCGGCTTTCATGCGATTCTTCACCAGCGTGATCCTGGCAAGCGAGTCTCCGCTTCTTACAACCGAAGGCCAGTGAGGATCCGACTCCAGCGCAAGCCCCTCTGTTTGATCGATGGCCTGGTACAATGATTCGGGAAACTGGAAGATCCGTTTGTCTTTCAGGTGTATAGTACCCAACAGATATGAAGGTTTTGAAAGTCCGTTGCCGGATATCTTCCATAACATACCGGGTTTTTCCTTTTTTTGTGCGGAAAGCATCAACGGCAGTTGCAAAAGAATAATCGCCGTAAGGGCACGCATCAGTGAACGAATCATATTTTAGGGGTTTTCGCGAAGCAAAATACTTCCTTTCCCGTAAAACCGGTAACGGCAATGAGTAACTGTGAAGTTCCGGAAATAAAAAATCCCGGCTGTGGAACAACCGGGATCTGTTTATGATGGGTACTGAGCTTATTTCTTCACATTAACTGTGATGGTTGCACTCAGTTTGGAACCGTAAGACCGGTGGATACCATCTGCATACTGAAGGGAGATCTTGTGCTTTCCGGGAGGCAGGCTGAGCTCGGCTTCCTTCTGGGCATTACCATAATGCAGGTGCGTGGAGTCTTTAGGAACAACTGTTCCCATAGGCAGTGAATCGATGCCGATCAGGATATGATGGTGACCGGATGCGGGTTTGATATCACGCGCTGTATCCAATGCGATATTGTCAACACCCATTTCCACTTTAAACGGAGAAGTTACTGTCTGACCGTCTTTCAGGTTCCTGAAGTACACTTTAGCGCCTGCGGGAATTTCCGGAACAGGTGCTATTTCAGTTCCTGCAGCGGCATGATCATGGTTATGGCCATCATGTGAATCATGAGCAGCAGTAGCTGTTGTGTCAGCACCTTCTGCTTTCTTTTCTGTAGAAGCATCATTACAGGCCACAGCTCCCAGGATCAGCAGGGCGGGAACAATTTGAAACTTGCGCATAGCGAATTTTTAAAGTGAGCGAATAATTACAAGCGTGAACAAAGGTAGCCGTTTACCTGCTATTCCTGCACACCTGTATTGTTAACGGGAGCAGGATAATTCCATTCACTCCTGTTTAATTTCCGCTGTGCGGGCCAGAGCTCATCCATGGTACTGCCATCATAGAGCCTGCCATTCTTCATCACAGACCTGATAGTATTGGTATTGCGGATATTTTCCAGCGGGTTCTTATCCAGAATGATCAGATCGGCAAGTTTGCCTGCCTCGATGCTGCCCAGGTCGTGGTCAAGCCCCAATCCTTCAGCACCCAGGATGGTTGCTGTTCTCAAAGCATCCAGGTTGCTCATGCCTCCGCTCTGAACAGCCCATACTTCCCAGTGGAAACCGAGGCCCTGTAACTGGCCATGGCTGCCGATCCCGGCAAGTGCGCCTTTTTCCACCATCGATTTCATGCTCTTCGCGTGCTTCTGAAACACATGTTCTTCGGGCATGAACCAGGCATTGCGCCTGCGGGTTTTGGCCGCCAGCTCTTCATAGGGTGTGAAGTAGGCCAGCTTCTTATCATTGTAAGGAGCTTCCGTTTCGTAATAATAGTTCTCTGCCCAGGGACCGCCGTAGCTAACCAGCAGCGTGGGGGTTACGCACATTTTGGATTCAGCGATTCCGATCGTTACATCTTTGTATAATGGATAAACAGGGATCGCATGCTCATGACCCGGATAACCATCCAGCAGGTTGGTGATATTCATTTTGTAATTGAGACCGCCCTCCGTGGTTGGCATCAATTGCTGGTCTTTGGCAGCCTTGATGATCCATTGACGCACCTGGCGTGGTCCCAGCATATACATCTTGATGTATTTTGTATTGTAATACTGGCTATACTGTTTCAGTACGGTGCTGGCGTGCGCAGAGTCCCTGATATTGTACATCCAGAAACCAACACCAGGACCAGTTGAATACACGCGGGGCCCGGGCATTTTACCGGCATCCACCATATCACTGTATGTGAGCACGTCGGTGGTGGCGGTTTGCGGATCACGCGTGGTGGTTACACCGTAAGCGAGGTTGGCAGTATAGATCCAGGAATCTGTTTTCTGAACTCCCCAGGGATTCCACATATGTGAGTGCGAATCCACAAAACCGGGCACGATCGTCTTCCCATTCATATCAAGCACTTTTGCACCCGAAGGGACCTGCAGGCTACCGGATGGCCCCACTGCCTTGATGCGATTGTTCACCACCAGTAAGTCGCCGTTCTCTATCACTTCCGACCCCTTCATGGTAATGATGCGTGCGCCTTTCAGCAGCACCACGCCTTTAGGCATGTCTTTCTCAAACCAGATCTTCACCTGCGTTTCAGCCGGTTTGTATTTCGGATCCTCTTTAGGAGGTTTGGCAGCCAGTGCTTTTTGAGTACTGTCTGTTTTCTTTGCCACAGTATCCGTTTGTTTTTTCTCAGCTTCTGCTTTCCTTGCCAGCTTCAGACTATCGTCAAACTTCTCTGCCGCTTCCAGATTGTACACGATATGACTGTTGCCGATAGACCAGTGCACTTTCTTTCCGTCACTTTCCCATGCAGGAAACTCACCACCCAGTTCAGTCAGCTTACGGGCCGGGTAAATAGTGGAGCCTGCGTCGGCCACTGAAATATTCAGGGGCTTACCGGTTTTCACCATGGTGAAAATGAAGATATCATTGTTCACCTGCGCCAGGGCGCGGTCTCCGGTTGGAGAGAGCAATACAATAGCTGCGCTGGCCGGCGTCTGCACTTCCATGGCATCTGCCATATTTTGCGAGAGCATGCAATAGTTGGTGGCATCAAGTGTATGATCATGACCGTGATCTTTCAGGTTACTGATACCATAGGTGGTGATACCCGTTACCCTTGCATGTGTTTTTTCATCAGATCCGTCCCAGCGGAGGGAGATGAGGCTGCCGCCGTTATTGAGATAGATCCGGTCGTCGCCCTTGATGAAATGCGGATTGCTGCGGCCATTGGCTTTATCGATATAGTTGACGTCTCCACCGTTGGCGCTGATCCAGCACAGTTCATCTTCATTGCTGTTGCCAAACGGACTGATCGCATCTTTGTATCGCTGGTTCTTTGTTCTCACCAGAGCGATCCTTTCTCCATTGGAGCTCCAGGCGGGATTGCTGTAGAGCGCAGGCTCTTTGGTGAGTTGCTGGATCACCTGCCTGCCATTTACGTTCACCTTGTACAAGTGACCTCCATTGGCTGACCAGGATGTGAATACGATATGGTTCCCATCGGGGCTCCATACCGGTTCTGCTTCTGTGAAATTATAGGTAGTAACCCTTTTGGGGGTACCGCCCGGGTAATCCATCATATACAGTTTATTCAATACGGTGAATGCCAGTTTTTTTCCATCGGGAGAAGGAACTGCATCCCTGATCTGCGTGGCAAGTTGATAGGCAGTATCAGAAACAGGATATTTGAATTCGAGGCGGGGCCCGAGCTCAAGGTCAACATCCGCGTTGAAAGGGATCTGTTCCGGCTTACTACCGTTTACGGGTATCCGATATATTTTGCCCCCATATGATGTAATCACTGCTTTGCTGTCTGGCGTGAAAGCCATGCCTGGCAGAACGCCCATGGTTGCGATGGATTCCTGATCGTCGCGCTGCACAGGGTACGCCAGCCATTTTTCGTCGCCGTTCTTCAGGTTGCGGATCACCAGACCGGTTTTGTCTTCATAACGCGAGCCATACACCAGCCATTGACCGTCTTTGGAAAGCACGGGTGTAAATGCGGAACCATAGCGGGTGGTGAGGGTCATGGTTTTTCCATTGTCCCTGTCGAATACCCCCAGCTGGTACTGCGGCAGCATGGCATTATAGTTCCAGAATCCTGCGCGTTGGGAATAGTAAATGTAGCGGCCATCGGGGCTGACGGCAGGGTCGATGGTTTTGGTACCTGGCGCATCCATCAGTTGTGCGCCACCACCGGCATCTTTGTGAAGGAGCCAGAGACGTACATCCAGGCGCCCTCTGGCGGCAACGATATAATTTCCATCTGGGGTCCAGGCAGCGCTGGGAAAGTTCTGATCGCGGTCCTTAGTCACCTGCACGGTATCTTTCTTCTCTGTATCTATGTACCAGATATTTTCGGAACCGCTGCGGTCAGAAGTGAAAAGTATCTTTTTCCCATCAGGGCTATATCGTGGATGAGTATCGAAGGCCAGTCCGCGCGTGATGCGGGTGGCTTTTCCTCCGGCAGCGGGGATGGTGTAGAGATCGCCCATCAGATCGAATACGATGGTACTGCCATCGGGGCTTATATCAACAGACATCCAGGTGCCTTCATCAGTATTGAAAGAGATATTTCGTTCAGGCTTCAACGGTAGCGTCTTCACTTCCGTGAAGGCGAAGCCTTTTTTAGGGATGGTGTCGGTATTAACCGGGTTGTAATGGTCCGCTCCCATGACTGCTCCGGAGGCCAGCAACATAGCCATCCAGATACCTCCCAGGATCGGGCGGTGTAAAATAGTAGATCGCATAACAAAACTTGGTTTTATTTGTATAAGGAAATTACGACCAAAATCAACCAGTTCCCCCAGCCCTGACTGTTTTATTATGAACGGCATCCTATCTATCACCCGGAAACAACAATGACATGAACAGAGCGGCACATCTTCACAAACTGGAAAACTTCAAATCCTCCTGGGATATCCTTGTGATCGGCGGCGGGGCCTCAGGCCTGGGAGCCGCAGTGGACGCGGCCTCCCGTGGGTACAGCACCATTCTCTTTGAACAGTTCGATTTTGCAAAAGGCACCAGCAGCCGCAGCACCAAACTGGTGCATGGAGGCGTCAGGTATCTGCAACAAGGCAATATCAAACTGGTGCTGGAAGCACTCCGGGAACGGGGACTGCTGAAAAAGAATGCGCCGCATCTTGTCAAAAATCAATCCTTCATAGTTCCCAATTACAAGTGGTGGGAAGGTCCATACTACGGTGTAGGCCTCAAAGTGTACGACTGGATGAGCGGCAGCCTGGGCCTCGGCGCCTCGGAAAGGCTGAGCACAGAAGAAGTGCTGCAACTGGCGCCTACGCTTGATGCTGAAGGATTACGCGGCGGCGTGCTTTATCACGATGGCCAGTTCGATGATGCGCGGCTAGCCGTAAACCTTGCGCAGACAGCCGCCAACTCAGGTGCAACCTTACTCAATTATTTCAGCGTAACAGGATTGCTGAAAACGAACGGACAGATCAATGGCGTACAGGTACGGGATCAGATCAGTGGAAAAGAATATGAAGTAACAGCCCGCGTAGTGATCAATGCCACCGGCGTTTTTTCAGACAGCGTTCAGCAAATGGACGAACCCGGTAAACCCACCAGCATTGCACCCAGCCAGGGTATCCACCTGGTGCTCGACAAATCATTTCTCCCCGGCGAAGCCGCTATCATGATCCCGCACACCGATGACGGCCGCGTACTCTTTGCAGTTCCCTGGCATAACAAGATCATTGTGGGAACAACAGATACGCCCGTGGATCATATCGATGCAGAACCTGTTGCACAGGAAGCAGAGATCGATTTCATCCTGCATCATGCAGCACGTTATCTTACCAAAGACCCTACCCGTGCAGATATCAAAAGTGTATTTGCAGGATTGCGGCCATTGGTGAAAAGCACTGCCAAGAAAACGGCGGAAATCTCGCGGGACCATCTTGTTACAGTTTCTCCATCCGGACTGGTAAGTATCCTTGGCGGCAAATGGACCACCTACCGGAAGATGTCTGAAGATGTGGTCAACACTGCTGCGGTATATGCACAACTTCCTTACAGGGATTCGGTTACCAAAGACCTGAGCATCCATGGCGCACAACCAACAGATGATTTCAATACGGATGATTATTATTACGGCACCGATACAGCAGGTATCAATGCATTGATTGCCGCCAATCCTGCAATGGGCGAACTGATACATCCTGATTTACCTTATACCAAAGCAATGGTGCTCTGGGCAGTAAAAGAAGAGTGGGCGATCACAGTGGAAGATGTGCTCAGCAGGAGGACCAGGGCAATATTACTGGATGCAAAGGCAGCGCTGGCTGCGGCTCCGGTGGTTGCAGGCTTACTATCAGAATTGATGGGACACGATGCAGGTTGGATAGCAAGGGAACTGGAGGCATTCGAAAAAGTAGTGCAGGGATATTTGCCGAAAGAACGTTAGGATGGCCGGGATAACTACTGGGATTCGTATGCTTTTTCCTGTTCGATGAAATTCTGAAGCTGCTCTATTGTAGGCAGATTGGTCAGATATTTTGCAATAAACAGGTTTTGTGAAACGCCGGCTGTTGCGTATCGGGCAACTGTTTCACTTTTATCTGTGCACAGGATGATACCGATCGGATCTGCATCACCAGGCTGCATTTCATTGTCTTTAAAATAATTGAGGTACATATTCATCTGACCTACGTCCCCGGGGGAAAATGTATCCATTTTCAATTCAATCAGAACGTGGCATTTGAGCACGCGATGGTAGAAAACGAGGTCTACGCGGTAGTGGTCACCGTCAATTGTCAATCTTTTCTGCCTTGCTTCAAAACAGAATCCATTACCTAATTCCAATATGAAGCTCTGAAGATGACTGATAATAGCTGCTTCTAGTTTCGCTTCATCACGTGGCGCCTTCTCTTCGATGTTTAGAAATTCCAGCACATAAGGATCCCTGATAAGGTCAGTTGGTGTAGTGCCCGATCCTTTTTGCATGACTTCAATGATGGATCCCTTTTCCTTACCCTGACCTGTACGCTCAAACAATCTGCTTTCAATAGCCCTTTGTAATTCCCGTACAGACCAATTGTTTTTAATAGCAGAAGTTTCGTAAAAAAATCGCTTAAGTGAAGTATCTTGTTTGATAAGCTCAAGAATATGCGAATAAGAAAGACGATTGATAAGTGAGGAAGATGGCGTCGGCTTCAATCCTTTTAGTGAGCGGGCAACAATCGCTGAAGGCTTCACACATTGAAAATTTACACCAAATGCCTTTTTTGCATCTTCAGCTATCTGCGGATAAATAATATAAAATTGCTTACACTGGTGCAATGCACCATATGAAAATCCTTTAACCCCGCATTCTTTCAACCGTAAAGATAGTTTTTTGTAAATTCGCTCACCATATTCAGCTCTGTCGTGACCTTTTTGCTCATACTCGTACAGACAATACCCAATTATCCAATTTCGCAATGTCATTGAGGCATTTACTTGTTTTTGTACTTGCTTTAGAAAATAGTCGTTTGTTTTTAAAATTGCTCCAGTTAAACCTTCAAAGCTTAGCACTGATAAGTCATTTGAATTTTTCTTTTCTGACATGGTTTGATGATTTAAATTAATAATAACGGATATCAATAACCGAAACCAAACTTACGTGATCTATTCACTATCGGATTTTTTTTCGTTCAAAACTTCTCGATTTATTGCCTGGAATCAAGGTTTCCACTATTCCATTTTTTTATAGAAATGTAAGTGAGCATTTATGATAAACAACTATAATTAAATGCCTTGTAATTGTTCAGACAGTGTCTGAACAATTCAGTTTAAATTATTTTACAATATGTTCAACAAAAAAAATCCCCGGGCTCACACCCGGGGATCAATCATTTATTCTTCCATCTTACTTCACCTTCTCTATCGCCTCAATAATTATTTCACAAGCCTCCTTGATCTCTTTATTACTGATCGTCAGCGGCGGCACTATCCTCAAACAATTCGGCGCAAACAAAAACCAGTCCGTCAACACCCTTGTATTCCCCTTCTTCCTGTTTATACACGCATCGATTACTTTCTTATTCGTTTCGAAACTATCGAACTCAACAGCCATCATCAACCCGCAACTCCGCACTGCTTTTATCTTCGGATGATGCAACAGATTATGGAACAACATTTCCTTCTCCGCCACTTTCTCCATGATACCGCCTTTGAGCAACACTTTCATCGCAGCCAGTCCTGCCGCACAACATACAGGATGACCACCAAAAGTGGTGATATGCCCTAATACCGGATCTTCCGTGAGCTTGTTCATCAGCTTCCTGTTGGCAACAAATGCCCCCAATGGCATGCCGCCACCCAATGCTTTGCCAAGCAGTACAATATCCGGCACTACTTTGAACTGCTGGTATCCCCACAATGTACCTGTACGGCCAAACCCTGTCTGAATTTCATCCAGGATCAGCAGCGCACCGGTTTGTTTGCATTTCTGCTGCAAGGCTTTCATCCACTCTTTGGTGGGCGCATAGATGCCGCGCTCCGCCTGTACGGTTTCTGCGATCACGCAGGCGGTGCGTGATGTGATGGCTTCAATGGCATCGTAGGAATTATAATCCAGGTGCAGCACATCAGGGAGCAATGGCCGGAATGCATTCCGGAAATACTCATCTCCGATGATGCTCAATGCACCCTGTGTGGACCCGTGATAACTCTGGTTGAATGCAATGATCTGTGTGCGGCCGGTAGCACGCTTGGCCAGCTTCATGGCGCCTTCCACCGCTTCCGCCCCTGAATTGGTGAAGTAAACGGAATTGAGAGAATTATGCAGCTGATCGCTCAGCAGTTTTGCATATTCCACCTGTGGTGTTTCCACCAGTTCACCATACACCAGCAGATGCAGGTATTCATCCGCCTGCTTTTTGATGGCTTTCACCACTTTCGGGTGACGATGCCCGATATTACAAACGCTGATACCTGCAATAAGATCGATATACTCCCTTCCTTTTGCATCGGTCAGCATCGTACCTTCTGCCTTCACTATTTCCAGCGCCAGGGGAGCGGGGGAGGTTTGCGCCACATGCCGGAGAAACATTGCCCTTTGGTTCATACTGATTTGACTTAGAACCACAAATAAAGCCAAATTCCTTCACTTGAACAGATTTCCATTCAACTGGTGAAAATTCAGGATATTTGTTCCATGCCACTAATCTTACATGTAGACGGGGTATACCCGCAATTCGGAGAAAACTGTTTTATAGCCCCCAATGCCACCATCGTTGGTGATGTGAACATGGGCAATGAGGGAAGCGTATGGTTCAATGCCGTAGTGAGAGGTGATGTGAACAGTGTGCGCATGGGCAATAAAGTGAATATCCAGGATGGAGCGGTGATCCATTGCACCTACAAGAAAACCAAGACCATCATCGGCAATAATGTGAGCATTGGTCATAATGCCATTGTGCACGGCTGCACTATCCACGACAATGTACTGATCGGCATGGGCGCCATTGTGATGGACAATGCGCAGATCGGCAGCAACAGCATCATTGCGGCAGGCGCCGTTGTGCTGGAAGGCACCATTGTACCCTCCGGCACCATCTGGGCAGGTGTTCCCGCAAAAAAAGTAAAAGATATTGACGCAACGCAAATACATGGCGAAATAGACAGAATAGCAAACAATTACGTACGGTACGCAGACTGGTTCAGGGATCAGGTTACTGGGGAAAATGGGTAGAACTATTGACCCGGTGGAATAATATTCCTAGCTTGAAATTCGTTTAACCGGAATAAGTTATCGCTTATGAAAACCATTCGTTCGATCGTATTGATGAGTATCTGCCTGGTGGTGATCACCGGGGGCTCCTCCTGCAAGCTCTGGAACAGTGTGTTCGGTCCAAAGTATGGTTGCCCTGCCAATAGCAAGAACGCAGGTGCAGAACGCATCCTGAGCGGCGAAAAACTGCCGAAAGCAAAGAAGTTCAGATCATAAGCCCCGGTTTTATTGCAAACCCAAATCCGTATTGTATGAGCCTCACACTCCGTACCGACTTCGGCTGTACCGAAGCTATCATTGATGATGACTGCGGCCTCAAACGTTTCTATGAAGTGGCCTCCATCCTCTCAGAAGAACTCGATCTCCCGTTCACCAGCAAAGAAGAAGATCCCGATACATTAGCCTGGAACTTCCAGTATAAGGGTTTCCCGCTGACACTTCATTATAATATTTACACGGGAGTTTCTATCTATCCATTCAAATTCAGGAAAGCATTAAGGAAAGAAAATGATGCCGTTGTGGAAGTGGCATCCTACCTGGAGAACAAACTGCTGGTACATCAGCTGAGAAGATATACTGCTTAATATTTCTTATCGTTGATGGAGTCCATGATGGTCATGTAGCTGACATACCTGTCAACTGCAATGGTGCCCGCATTTACAGCCTCTTTTACGGCACAGCCCGGTTCATTCACATGCATGCAGTTATTGAACTGGCATTCCGTTATCAGCCTGGCCATTTCCGGAAAATAATGGCTCAGCTCCTGTCTGGAAATATCCACCAGCCCGAACTCGCGCACCCCCGGTGTGTCTATCACGCTGCCGCCAAACGGAAGATCGAACATTTCCGCAAAAGTGGTGGTATGCATACCCTTTCCACTCCAGCCACTCACATCCTGTGTTTTCAGCGACAATTCAGGAAATATGGAATTGAGGAAAGAGGATTTTCCCACACCGGAGTGACCGCTCATCAGCGTTACCCTGTCTTTCAGCAAAGCCTTCACTTCCTCCACTCCCTGGCCCTTCGCAACAGACATCAGTACTACTTTGTAACCGATGCTGCTGTACATTTCCGAAAGCGCTTCAAATTTCTCTTCTTCTTTCTTCTTATAAAGGTCAGCCTTGTTGAACACAATGATGGCAGGCACATGGTAGGCTTCACAGGTAACCAGGAACCTGTCTATAAAACCCTGGGATGTTTTAGGATCCCTTAACGTGGCGAACAGCAGGCTTTGGTCCAGATTCGCCGCCACAATATGATGATGATGTTTATGAGAGGGAGATTGACGGTTGATATAATTCCTGCGCTCAGTGATCTCATCGATCATGGCATTATTATCCGTACCAGGCTCGGGACTGATACCCACCATATCGCCTACCGCAATAGGATTCGTACTGGTGATACCATCTATCTTGAACACCCCTTTGATACGTGCATTGTAAAAACGACCGTCTTCCGCTTTCACCACATACCAGCTGCCTGTTGATTTGTATACCGTTGCTTTCATATCTGTAATACACTACGGGAATTTCCTGAACAAAGTATACCGCAATGCCATTTCCAGCAAAAGTAAGGCAGCGGCGGCAATCGCGAAGGGATGAAAACGTTCCGTATAGCGCCGGAAGGTAGTTACTTCCACTTTTGATTTCTCCAACTGGTCAATTTCTGTGTATATGCCCTTCAGGCTCTCATTGTCGCGGGCTCTGAAATACAGGCCACCAGTCTGTTCTGCGATCAGGCGCAATAACTTTTCATCGATATTCACTTTCTGCTGGCGTGATACGATCCTTCCTCCTCCATCAGTAATAGGCACAGGCGCATAACCATCCGTTCCCACCCCAATGGTGTAAACGCGGATGCCATAGGTCCTGGCCAGGTCCTTTCCTTCAAGTGGACTGATCCTTCCGCCCTGGTCTTCCCCATCCGTAAGCAGGATGATCACCTTGGATTTGGTTCTGGAATCCTTGAGCCTGGCAACACTGATCCCCAGGCCATCGCCGATGGCGGTTCCATCTTCCAATGCGCCCAGCTGAATATTGTAGATACTGCTCTTGAGCACTTCTTTATCGGTTGTCAGCGGAGTAACGGTAAAACTCTCGCCTGAGAAGATCACCACTCCGATCCGGTCAGTAGCACGGCTGTCCACGAAATTGGCTGCCACCTGCTTGGCAGCTTCCAGTCTGTTGGGCAGCAGGTCTTGTGCAAACATACTTCCGCTTACATCCAGGCAAAGAATGATATCGATTCCCTCTCCCGTTTTGAGCTCTTCATCATTACGCGTTTGTGGCCTTGCCATGGCAACTATCAGACATAATACAGCCAGGCAACGGAAAACAAACATGGAATGCCTGAACAGGTTCTTCCAGGAAGAACTTCCTTTGAAAGAAGCCGTGGAAGACACCAGGAAAGTAGCTTCCTGCCTGTCTGCCTTTTTCAGGTACCACCAGATCATTACCGGCAGCACGGCAAGCAGTGCAAAGAACCAAGGATGGGCAAAAATTATATTTTGGAACCAGTTATATAGCAAGATCAGGTAAGATTATTGAGTATGGTAATGGCAGCACGGATGCTGTTGAAATTCCTTTCATTGTCTGCATCGCCCGGTGTATATTTTGCAAACTTTACAAAATCGGCAATCTGCAGGGCTTCCGCCATCTGACGGAATTGCTCAGGATCCGGCTTTAGCATGGCCAGCGCCCTGATCAGTTCTTCGTTTGTTTTTTCAAGCGATGATATTTTGAGTTTGCGCATCACAAATACACGCAGCACATCATTAAGCTGTGTATAGAAATATTTGCTTTCCACAGGTTGTGGCCAGCCTTTCTGCTTCAAGGTATCAAGGGCATTCACAGCTTCTTCATAAGGGGTAAGCTCCACTACCTTCTCCACCACAGGCATATCCTTTTTCTTCTTCGCCATCAGCAACCATATGATCAATGCAATGGCAATGAGGGTAACCCCGCCAATTATCCAGGGAATATAACCTGCTGAAGGATTGAGCACCTCTTCAATTTCTTTGATATCCCTGTAATCCGCTTCCGGATTGAAAGGCGTGTAGGTAACTGTTACGCCCACCGTATCTGTGCTGAACGTTGACTGTCCTACTTTAAAAGAAAGCGGTGGGATCACCCGGTAGCCTGTATCGTAACTGGTGATGGTGATCACCTGCTGGATCTTTTTTCCATCCACTCCTTCAATGGTGTCCACTTTCCCTTTTTCAAGAAATTCAAAATGAGGAATGGTATCCAGAGAGAACCAGCTTACCTGTGAGCCGAGTGGCATACGGGCATCCAATAATAGCTTCACCGGCTCGCCGATAAGAATGGCATCCTTATCTACCGAAGCTTTTACCAGTACCTGTGCTTTCAAACCCAGGGTACCGATGAGTGCAATAAGCCACAGCAAAGCTGTTTTCATGTATCCTATTTATTTCTGCCGATAAAGAATTTCTTGAGCACTTTCACATAATCTTCGTCTGTGCGTATATGTAAGAGATCGCAGCCTGCCTGCGTAAATACCTGCTTGCAATATTCGGTATGTTTGAAAAACTCAGACTGATGTTTCTGCTGCACCAGGTAATCGCTGGTGTCTACCATCATCTGATCCCCGGTTTCCGCATCTTCCGCCAGGATCATGCCTGCATCAGGCAACTGCATTTCCAGTTTATCATAGATCTTGATGCCTACCAGGTCATGCTTCCGGCCTGCCACTTTCAGGGCATCATTGAATCCGGTATCCTGGAAATCGCTCAGCATAAAAGCAATACATTGCTGACGGGTTGAATTGGTGAAACGGCGCAGCGCCTCGCCCAGGCTGGTACCCTTTTGTTTGGGCTGCATGGTAAGCAGTTCGCGGACCATGTACAATACATGGTCCCTTCCTTTTTTAGGAGGAATGGATTTCTCCACTTTATCGCTAAAGAAGATAAGCCCTACTTTATCATTATTGCTGATGGCCGAAAAGGCAAGTACAGCGGCAATTTCAGTGATCAGATCTATTTTTCGCGCACTGGTAGTGCCAAAGAGCGAGCTGGCGCTTACATCCACCAGCAGCATCACAGTAAGCTCCCTTTCCTCTTCAAACATCTTACTGAAAGGATGATTGAAGCGGGCACTCACATTCCAGTCGATGAACCTGGGATCATCACCGGGCATATACTCACGCACTTCTTTGAAGTGCATACCCCTGCCCTTGAAAGCACTGTGGTACTCACCGGTGAAAATATGCCGGGTAAGCCGCTTGCTTTTGATCTCGAGCTCTCTTACTTTTTTTAATATCTCTGTTGTTGTGAGCATTGGCCGGGGTTAAGGTACCTGGATAGCGCGCAGGATATCATCTACAATGTCCACAGCATTCACATTCTCTGCTTCTGCTTCATAAGTGAGGCCGATACGATGGCGCAGCACGTCCTTTGAAATACTCCGGATATCTTCAGGAACCACATAGCCACGTTTATTCAGAAAGGCATGCGCCTTTCCTGCCAGTGCCAGGTTGATGCTGGCGCGGGGTGAACCTCCGTAAGAGATCAGCGGTTTCAGTTTATCCAGTTTATAACGATCAGGGTAACGTGTAGCAAAAACTATATCGAGAATGTATTTTTCCACTTTTTCATCCATGTACACCTGGCGTACCAGGTCACGGGCCGCCATAACCTCTTCCATGGATACCACTTTGGAGATCTCAGGGCCTCTGAGTCCCTGCACATTCTGGCGAATGATCATCTGCTCCTCCTCCTGCGTGGGATACTCAACTATCACTTTCATCAGAAAGCGGTCCTGCTGTGCTTCCGGCAGTGGATAGGTGCCTTCCTGTTCCAGCGGGTTCTGCGTTGCCAGTACCAGGAATGGTTCATCCAGTTTGTAGGTGGTATCGCCGATGGTCACCTGCTTTTCCTGCATGGCTTCCAGCAGGGCACTTTGTACTTTGGCAGGAGCCCGGTTGATCTCATCCGCCAGCACAAAATTGGCGAAGATGGGCCCCTTCCTTACAATGAATTCATTTTTCTGCTGGTTGTAGATCATGGTACCGATCACATCCGCAGGCAGCAGGTCAGGCGTGAACTGGATACGGCTGAACTTACCCTGCACAGCCTGGGACAGGCTCTTGATGGTAAGGGTCTTAGCCAGGCCAGGCACCCCTTCGAGGAGAATATGCCCGTTACTGAGGAGGCCTATCAGCAGGCGGTCAAGCATATGGTGCTGCCCCACTATCACCCGGGCCGTTTCGTCGCGTAGCCGGTCAATAAAGGAACTGTGGTACTGAATCTTCTCGTTTAGTTGGCGGATATCATCGGCTGTTAATACCATAAACCGGGTTTAGCATGAATGATTTATAACAAGATATAAAATTACGCGAAAAGCCGTTGCAATATGCTTGCCAACTTGCCTTCCACGTGTCTTTAACACGATAATATATACCCGGAACGGAACACAATAAAACGGGTGGATCGCAGTTATTTGGGGGTGGAACGTCAATTTAAAACCCCCTATATGAAAAAACCTATGCTTAGACTCACCCTCCTGACCCTCGTTATTTTATCCGTATTCTCCTCCTGTAAAAAAGACAAAGACGACAAATTAGCTGTCACTGAAGAGAACATGATCGGCAGTTATACGATCGCCGACTACAAAGTAAAAAGTAACATCACAGGCAATGTGGAAGCATCTATCATGGAAGATGTACCCGCCTGTTACAAGGACGATGTGTTCCAGCTGAAATCCGGAGGCGTGCTGACCATTGTTGACGAAGGTACCAAGTGCGACAATGATGAAACAGCCACCTGGTCTGTAAAAGACAACAAGGTTACGCTGGAAGCAGGTCTGTTCAGCGGCACTTACGAGATCGTCAGCTTCACCAAAACACAACTGGTAGGCAGCTCTACCGAGAAAGAAGGCGATATCACCGTTACCTATACGGTGTACCTGAATCGCAAATAAGAAAAAGAACCAGCCGAAAATTTCTTGACATACAACCAACAGGGGCTGACTTCAAAAGGTCAGCCCCTGTTTATTTTTGCTGTGCCCAGTCGCTCGCGTCCCCGCGAGTGACTGCTATTTGCTCGCCTCTGGCGAGCTACCAGGCACGCTTTTAGTAAAAGTTACATGCAGATCAACTCAGGTACTTTCCTACTATCGGCACCCTTCTTCCCACACCAAACGCCTTGCTGCTCACCCGGATGATAGGACAGAACTGATTTCGTTTGTATTCAGCCGTATTCACCAGCTTCAGTATCCTCCGCACCAGCGCTTCCTCAATGCCCATTCCGATGATCTCCTTCGGCCCCAGTCTTCTCTCGATATACTGATACAACACTTTGTCGAGCACAGGATATTCAGGGAGACTGTCGCTGTCCTTCTGATCAGGCCTCAGCTCTGCAGAAGGAGCTTTGTGAATGATATTCTCCGGAATGATCACCCCGTTCCGGTTGATGTATTCAGCCAGGGCATACACCTGCATTTTGTATACATCTCCCAGTACACTGAGTCCACCGGCCATATCACCATACAGCGTGCCATAGCCGGTTGCCAGCTCACTTTTATTGGAAGTATTGAGCAGGATATAACCGAACTTATTGGCGATGGCCATTAACAGATTGCCACGCGTACGGCTCTGGATATTCTCTTCGGCCAGGCCGAAAGGCAGGTCTTTGAAAACCGGCTGCAGGCTATCGATGAACTGATCAAACACAGGTTTGATAGGGATGATATCGTAGGGATTGCCGAGGTTCCTGCTCAATTGCTCCGCATCAGTTACGGAGTGGCCGGAGGAGAACTGGGAGGGCATCAGGATGGCACGCACATTGTCTTTGCCCAATGCTTCACAAGCTAACGCCAATGCAACAGCGCTGTCGATCCCTCCCGAAGAACCAAGGATGGCTTTGGAGAAACCCATCTTCCGGAAATAGTCCCTGATGCCCAGGATCAGCGCCTGATGGATCTCTCCGATATTCTTTTCTGACGTGAGGTATTCGATGATCCTGTCAGGATCATCTACTTTGGACACCCTCATCTCTTTATCAAATGTATTGGTAGCACGCTTCTGAGAAGCAGGAGACTTAGTGGTGAGGGTTGACTGCTCCTGTTCCGTATCCACAATGGCAAAATCTTCCTCAAATACTTTCATGGCCTTGATCACCCTGCCCTGTGCATCCATTACCAGGCTTCCGCCATCAAATACCACTTCAGTTTGTGAACCGATGGTATTGCAATAGAACATCGGCAGTTTGTATTTGAGCACATTGGCGCGGATCACTTCCAGCCTGTCATCATCATGATCATAATCAAATGGAGAAGCCGAGATATTGATCATGAGATCCGGCTGCTGAACGATCAGTTTATCCATCGGACTGATCCTGTACAACGGGTTATCGCCGAGGTTCCAGATATCTTCACAGATGGTGAGGGCTATGCGTTTCCCTTTGAAACGGACCACTTCCCAGTGGTAGGCCGGCTCAAAGTAGCGGTTCTCATCAAACACATCGTAGGTAGGGAGACATGTTTTCTGTGCCACACCGATCACCTGTTTTTCATACAGGAACCAGGCGGCATTGAACAGGTCCTTCCCTTCTTTTTCAGGGTTGCGCTGCGGACAGCCCACGATCACCCCGATGGTATCAGTATGTTCCTTGATGATATCGATGGCCTTGTAACATTCGTTCACAAAATCGTTGAACTCCAAAAGATCGCGTGGGGGATAGCCACAAATGCTCAGTTCTGAAAACACCACCAGGTCTGCTCCCCTCGATTTGGCATACTGGATGGCGCCGATGATCTTCCGGGTATTATCTTCAAAATTGCCGATATGATAATTTTGCTGCGCTAATGCGATCTTCATACATCAAATTTAAGCCCCATCCGGGTAATTTAAATTTTGGATTTCCTTTTACAACATATTTTTGCCACAAACGTTTGACTGGCATGAAGAAAACCGCCTTCGCCCTGCTGCTGATAACCGGGCTTTCCGCCTGTAAAGACAGGAATATCCCTGATGTTTCGGATATCAAAGTGAACCTGACCGTGCAAAGGTTTGAACAGGACTTCTTTGCTGTGGACACCATCAATATGGATGTGGATATGGCCCAGGTGGCCGGTAAATACGGCAATTTCTTTAGCGATTATGCCATCAATATTCTTGGTCTGCCCCCAATGAATGGTGACAGCAGCCAGGTAAGCCCTGAAATGCTGATACGCAAATTCCGCCATGATTATCAACCCATCAAAGACTCTGTAGACAAGGTTTTCCGCGATTTCTCCCCTTATGAAAAGGAAGTAAGGAAAGGACTTCAGTTTGTGAAGTACTATTTCCCAAAATACCAGTTGCCGGGTAAACTGATCACTTATATCGGGCCGATGGATGCCGCATTTGAAGCCAGCCTGGGTAAATATGGCGATGTGATCACGCAGGACGGCCTGGCCGTAGGCCTTCAGCTCCACCTGGGA
The DNA here is from genome assembly GCF_051955275.1 of Pseudobacter sp. Classification (NCBI taxonomy): domain Bacteria; kingdom Pseudomonadati; phylum Bacteroidota; class Chitinophagia; order Chitinophagales; family Chitinophagaceae; genus Pseudobacter; species Pseudobacter sp. The sequence goes on from NZ_JBQCGW010000014.1 coordinate 21,699, forward strand.
AGCAATTTCTCCATCTATCATTCTGAAATGGGACAGCAGCTTTACCCGGCCTACGTTTCAAGGCGCTTCGCCCCGGAATATATTGCCGTTAACTGCATGAAGAATATCATCGATGATATCTATCCGGAAAAGACCGGCGGCCGCAACCTCGTAGAACAGATGGTGGAAAAAGGGAAAAGGCTCTATGTGCTGGAGAAATTCCTTCCGTATACGCCAGACAGCCTGCTTACCGGTTATACCGGCAAACAACTCAAAGGCTGTAACGACAATGAAGGCAATATCTGGAACTTCTTCCTCACCAACGGCCTCCTCTACAAAAATGATCCGGACCTCATCAAGGAATATGTAACCGAAGGCCCCTTTACGCAAGCCCTTGGCCAGGCATCACCCGGCTTCATCGGCATGTGGGTAGGAAGGCAGATCATCAGAAAATACCTGAGCAAGAATCCTTCTGTAACACCTGAACAGCTGTTACAGACCGTGCCCGCAAAAATCTTTGAGGAAAGCAAATACAAACCCGGATAAGCCGCCGGATCACTTAGTGATCCTGGTTTTCATCCACTGCCGCACCTGCTGCAGTTCAGCAATATCCACAAATGCTTCTTTGGGAATGATGAAGAAACTCCTGGCGTCAAAATACAGATGGAAGAAATAGGGGCTTTCGATGAATTTGCTGAAAGAATCCCAGGTCCAGTCTTTTGATCCGCGCTCCGTTTCCAGGGTCACCACCTCTTCACTGAAATGCATGATGAAATGATCCTTGAAAGTGCCGGACCTTTTATAAATGCTGGCCGGGAGGAATCGCCAGATCACCAGCATCAGTATGAACCAGAGAAGGGAAAACATCAGGAAAGACACCGGCTGAATGATCTTATAGGCAAACAGCACGGCAGAAAGAATGGCAAACACATTGATGAAGATCAGCAGGATCTTGATCTCGGGCCTCATCAGAAAGTGATACCGCAGCGCCTGTATCACCTGCTTTTTGTCATAACCAAATTGAACCGTCATTAGCTCCTATTAAAGGCCGTAAAAGTAAGGAGAGGAAATCATACCCAAAAAACAATTTACTTTTGGGCCACCATGAATTTCACTATCCGTAATTACCTGCAGGCAGCCGCGCTGGCCGCAATTGTATTACCGGGCTGCAAACAATCACAGCAGCAACATACTGTTGAACCCGCCTTCTATTACTGGAAATCACAGGTAGCACTGAATGCCACCGAACAGAATACTTTTCTGCAACAATCCCGTAAAATGTATGTGAAGTTTTTTGATGTAGCCTGGAATGCCCCCCAGCAACGCGCCATGCCTGTTGCGTAAATTCAGGTTGCCGGGAGTACCCGCAGTTTCCTCGCCGCCAATCAGGTTCAGGTAGTACCCACCGTATTCATTACCAATGAAACCATACAGTTGATGGACTCATCCTCTGTTACTGCGCTCGCTGAACAGATCGGAGGGCTGCTTCAAAGCACCCGGGATCAGCAGCTACCCGATGCTGCTATCCGCGAGATCCAGATGGATTGCGACTGGACCGCCACTACCCGCGACCGGTATTTCCTGTTACTGGAGCAACTGAAGAAGCATCCCTGGTTCCAGGGAAAGACCCTTTCCGCCACCATCAGGCTTTATCAGTGCAAGTACAAAGCCAAAACAGGCATACCACCGGTGGACCGCGGACTGCTCATGTGTTACAATATGGGTAACCTCAAAAACCCGCAGACTAAGAACTCTATCCTCGATCCCAAAGACCTGGAGCAATACACTTCAAACCTGGATGAATACCCTTTAGACCTCGATATAGCATTTCCGCTATTCAACTGGAAAGTATTGTTCAGGAAGAATCAGTATGCAGGCCTGATACAAAACCTGCCCACTGAAAACCTTGATAACATTCTACTTACTAACAGGGAGGCCAATACGTACCGCCTCCTGAAAGACACGGTACTGCTGGGATATGATCTGCACAAAGATGATCTGATCAGGCAGGAAGATAGTAACTTTGACCACATCATGCAGTCTGTCCGCATCCTGAAACCAAAGATCAGGAACAAGCGACTGACCGTTTCATTATATCATCTTGATTCATTAACGCTGCATAATTACTCAACCCATGAAATACAAACTATTTTTTCTGGTCTGCATTAATGCCGTTGCCTTATGTTTTCCGTATAATATCATCGGCTGTGCAGGCGGCGAATCAGATCCTTACGATTATTACGTTAGCTTCTTTGCCAGGAACAATACCAAAGTTACAGGCTACTCGCCCTTCTATTACACTAGTGTGCAGTTCCTCTACCAGGAAGCTGAACCTGTGACCACCTCCGATGTTACTGCAGCAGAATGGGCAGGTTATGGCAATAACAGTTTCACCAAAGAAGCAGCCATCGACTTTGTAGTGAAGTATGAACGTAAGCACCTCGCCAACCTTTATTATCACCTGGAAAAGAACCAGCCGCTTGCCATTCCCGACTCCATCAGGAATAATGGAATGACTGCATATTTCATCAAAAGCAAAGATCTGGAAGCACTCGGCTACCTCATGTATGCAAAGCAGGTTGAACCAACCGTTACCGGAGAATGGACTTCCTGGGAACCCATTCAGCGTGATAAAGACAAAATGGCCAAACTCCAGAAGAACGGATTGCAGCTGTTCAACGTAGCAAAAAACGAATTCATCAAACTGCGCTTCGCTTACCAGGTGGTAAGGCTGGCTCATTACGCAGGGCGGTATGAGGAAGCCATCCAGCAATACGATCAACTGGTGAAGCCCAATACCACTAAAAGTATCCTGCAGGACCTCTGTCTATCTCTGAAAGCCGGAGCCCTCACCCGTACCGGTCAGAATAATGAAGGCGCGTACATCTTCAGTCAGCTCTTCGCAAAGAATGAAGTGATGCGTGTTTCGAATTACATGAGCTTTGACTGGTCTGTGAAAAGATTTGACGAGAACAATCGTAAAGCCGTTCTGGCACTCTGCAAGAACGATCTCGAAAAAGCCAACACGCTCGGCCTCTTTGCACTGGGCAGCAACAGTGAAGAATTGAATGCCATCAAAAACATCTACAAGATGGCTCCTGCCTCCCCCTTGCTGGAAATACTGCTGGTACGGGAACTGAATAAAGTAGAAGAGCATGTATTCAGCACCGGTGTTGAAGCGAAAAAACGTGAGATGCTTTCCATCAGGAATAATCCCAATGACGAAAGTAATAAAACAGCCAATAGCTGGATCTCTGAAGCGAAAGCCTTTGCAGCCTTCTGCCAGGAGGCCGCAAAACAAAAAAACAATCCAAACAGGAACCTCTATGGCATTGCCGCTGCGCACCTCTCGCTGATCAACGGGGATTATGCCGCAAGCCGCAAATTGCTTGACGAATACAAGAAAAACCTCTCGCCTGAATTACAGGACCAGTGGGGCATGACCAACCTGCTGCTGACCATCAACAGCCAGCCAACGATCGATAAGAAATTTGAAGAGCAGATCTTCCCCTCCCTCCAATGGCTTCAACAGAAAGCTGCTAACAATAATGATTATGCGCTTTTTTATCGCCGCATCTTTGCTGATATCCTGGCTCCCCGCTACCAGCAGATGACCGGTACCGATAAAGTGAAATATTTGCTTTGTCTGGGTACCGCCGAATGGATCCAGAAAACCTATGTAAAGGAAGGATGGGGCTACTGGCTCAGCTCAACCAGCATCCTCCGCGATGATCTCTCAGCCGAAGAAGTGCAGCAGCTCATCACCCTGCTGAACAATGCCAAACTGAATACTTTCGAGAAGTTCATGGTAGCTAACAATACCTTCAGCAAGGATGATGTGAATGATGTGGCCGGAACCGCCCTGTTGCGCCAGTTCAAATTTGAAGAAGCAGAAAAATGGTTTGCTAAAATCCCCACTTCTTACTATTCACAGGAACCATATTCCACTTATCTTATCGCCAATCCCTTTGCTGACCTGATAGAGGACACGCATGCGCCCACCGCGCAGGACACCAGGAAATACACCAAGCTCACCTTCTCCCAGCGCATGGCCCAGCTGCAGCGCGACCTGGCAAAGGCCACAGATCCTGAAAAACAGGCCCAACTCAATTACGAACTTGCAAAAGGCATGTACCATATGAGTTACTGGGGCAATAGCTGGATCCTCACCCAATACGGCTGGGGAGGTGGCGCCGGCCTGCCTGAAGACCAGAGCACACTCAAGCCCGGCGAGCGCGAATATTATGGCGTGTTCACAGCAAAGGAACATTACCTGAAAGCCTATACGCTGAGCAAAGA
>NZ_JBQCGW010000015.1:0-18573 GCF_051955275.1 Pseudobacter sp.
GGAACTGGAATGGCTGAAAAAAGTTGACGGTAAAAAGCAGCTGCCCCTGAGGAATCTGATCCGTTATGATAACCAGTTGCGTTTTCATAACCGGGAGAAGATGGGTAAAGTATTGCAGGCCCTGTACCTGCTCGATTGCTGTATTGCGGTGTCTACTACTGCAAAGGAAAATAATTTCGTTTATGCGAAAGCGTTACCAAAAGATGAAAATCTCATTCAGATCGATGATTGCAGGCATCCGGGTATCAAAAGAGCAACCGGTAATGGGGTTGTGATGAAACAGGACAATAACGTGCTGTTCCTGACCGGCGCAAATATGGCTGGTAAGTCTACCTTCATGAAAGCATTTGCTGTGGCTGTTTTCCTGGCTCATCTTGGATTTCCCGTAGCTGCAAGGTCGATGGAGTTTTCAGTGAGGGACGGCATCTATACTTCCATCAATGTGCCTGATGATCTACAGCAGGGATTCAGTCATTTTTATGCGGAAGTGCGGCGGGTGAAGATGGTGGCAGAGACGGTCAGTTCCGGAAAAAGCATGGTGGTCATCTTTGATGAACTGTTCAAAGGCACTAATGTAAAAGACGCTTATGATGCAACGCTGGCAGTAACGGAAGGATTTGCTGCCTACAGGAAATGCTGTTTTATCATTTCCACCCATATCATTGAAGTGGCGGCACCTCTGAAACAACGTTGTAACAATTTACAGTTCGTATATCTTCCTACCATCATGGAGGGCCAGTTGCCGCGGTATACATACAGGCTTGAGGAGGGAGTAACGGCAGACAGGCATGGTATGATGATCATCAGCAATGAAGGTATTGTTGAATTGATCAGAAAGAAGCAGGGTGCTCCTTCGCTCGCCTCCGGCGAGTGAGGGATATTTGGGGCTGACCCAAAAAGATTAGCCCCAAATATTTTCGCTGTGTCCGGTCGCTCGCGCCCCGGGTAATGGCGATATCCCTTTTAATATTGTTACTGAATCGCTTACTTTTTGATCACTTCCAGCAGTGACACTTCAAAGATCAATGCAGAGCCGGGTTTGATATCGGGGCCGGCGCCATTATCGCCATAAGCCAGTTCTGAAGGGATGAACAGTTTCCACTTGCTGCCCTGGGGCATGAGTTGCAGGGCTTCCGTCCAGCCGGCAATTACTCCTGTTACGGCAAAAGTGATGGGCTCGCCTCTTTTGATAGAGCTGTCGAATTCCTTGCCATCGATGAGTGTACCAGCATAATGCACTCTTACTTCATCAGCAGCAGTGGGGATGGGGCCTGAGCCTTCGTCGATCACTTCATATTGCAAACCGCTGGCGGTTGTTTTAACGCCTGGCCTTTTTTTGTTGGCTGCCAGGAACTCTTCTCCGGCTTTCTTGTTGGGGCCAGAAGATTTAGCCTTGATAGCCTGCATATGGTTCATGATGCACATCTGCATCTGCATATCGTTCATCAGGGGCTTGCCGGATTTCTGATCGGCAATAGCCTTTGTTACCATCTGGTTGTTGATATCTGTGATGCCTTGCTGCTTGTAGAAGCTGGCGAGGCTAAGGCCGATAGCATAGCTGAAAGAATCAGTTGCGTTTTTGAGTGCAACGGCAGTTGCTGGTTTTGCAACAGGTTTAGCCACGGGTTTGGATGCAGTTTTAGTGGCCGGCTTTGCAGCAACTGGTTTCTTCGTTTGCGCAACAGCTCCGAGAGCCACACAGCAGATTGCTGTAAACAGGATCGATCTTTTCATTCAAATGTTGTTTTAAGGGTTCAAATATAAAGGAAAGTTCATTGACCCGGGTACAGCGCCGCCTTTTCCAGGTAAAGGCGGGCCTGAACAGTGTCACCCTTACGCAGTAAGGCTTTGGAGAAACTCCGCAGAACATATCCTTCCTCAGGAAAAAGCATGGTATTCAATTTTAGGGTGAAGAGGGCCTTGTTAATTTCTTGCAAACTTAACTGAACCCTGCCCAGTCCATCCAGCTCACCCAGGTTCAGCACCATCTTTTTCAGATCGGCAACCAGCTGCGTGGAATCATGCACATGGTTTGTCCAGCCGGGTTGACTGTACCATTGCAACAACCAGGCGGCCCCCAGGTATTTGGGAACATAGGCTTCCTTTCTGGCTATCTGCAGCAGGTCTTTCTCAATAGATTGAAGAGGGGTTTCCACCAGCCGGTTGATCTCCTTTCCATGCTGATACATGATCAGCGTAGGCACACGGTGGATATTCTTACCACGTTCCTCATGCGTGGGGCTCTGCTTGTAATCATGTTCAGATTTACCCACGTTGATGATATGGATGGCGGCAGGCGGCACACCACATTCGTGCAGCACTTTCAGCATCCGTGGCACTTCTCTTTTACTGTCGCCGCACCAGGTGCCCATGAATATTTCGATGGTTTTGCCACGCAGCTCCGTCCGGAGTTGTGTGACGATATTGCTGTCAGGCGTATACCCGTTATAGTTAGTAATGTACCAGGTACCGAAGGGCGGTTGTTTCATGCCTTCTTCCGTGCTCTGTCCATAAAGGTCAGGATCTCCCTTTGCATCCCGTACCAGTTGGTTCACCGGCCCTGACAGTGAAGCTGAATTGATATTATGTTGACATGCTGATGTGATTATCAGCAGGCTGATAGCAGACAATAGAATATATATTCTCATGATAATGAGATTGAAATGATTAAATAGCAGGTTGTAACATTTACGCGGGGAGCACTCGCTCGCCTCTGGCGGGCACCGTGTCGCCGGAGGCGACGGCATATCCGTCACTCGCGGGGACGCGAGCAACTGCGGCACTCCGCTATTTGCATCAAATCCTTGGCGGCTGAAATATTCCCTTCGCATATGCATCGGGGAGGGGCGTACTGTGGATGGGAATAATGAGGCTTCCGGGAGCTGGTGCCGGTTGTTCAGGCAAGCTGCAAAATGAGTGATCATACATTTCTTCCGAAACCCCTTTTACGGTAAAGGCCGTACTGATATGGCCTTTGTCTGTTCCGTTCTCAGTAATGATCTTTTCGCAATCACATTTTGCAGCAGCATATGCGGCCCGCAGGCGGCATTCCCAATAGCTCATGATCCTGCCATACTGAATGGCAAGGAAACAACATAAACAAAGGAGAGCAATAAGGCGTTGCATTTGCAAAAAAGGTTGCTTCAGGAAAAATAGCCATATTTGTTGAATAAACAAATACGCATGAGTGCCTTCCTCAAACCTGTAGAGGTCCGTTGGTCAGACCTCGATCCCAATTTTCATCTCCGCCATTCTGTATATTATGATTACGGCGCTTTTGCGCGCATCAGTTTCCTCGAAGAAAATGGGCTTACCTCAGCCGTGATGGCAGCCAACCAGATCGGGCCGGTACTGTTCAGGGAAGAATGCGTGTTCAAACGCGAGATCAGGATGGGGGATAAGGTCACCATCGATGTGGAACTGCTGGCTGCCCGTGAAGACCAGAGCCGCTGGAGTATCCGCCACAATATCTGGAAGAACGGAGATACACTCTCGGCGGTGCTCACCGTAGACGGGGCCTGGATAGATGTGGCCAGGCGAAAACTTACCATACCCCCTGATAATGTGCTGCATGTGTTCAACCATATGCCTAAATCACCCGGTTTTTCGTGGATAAATAAATGATCCTTTAACAACTTTTTCTCAGTACCCGCGTTATTTTAGCCGCAAATGTTCCTGCTATGAAACGTATCCTCTTACCCCTCGTGCTGTTCGCTTCCATTGGTAGTTTCGCCCAGGGTGGGCTGCTCAGGAAAGCAAACGATCTTTTAGGAAAATCAAAATCCGGCAGCGGTTTATCTACGGAAGAAATCGTGTCCGGTCTCAAAGAGGCGCTGAGCCTCGGTGCTACCAACGGCGCCAATAAATTATCTGCAGTGGATGGCTTTTTTGCCAATGCTGCCATCAAGGTACTGATGCCACCCGAGGCACAGAAAGTGGAATCCACGCTTCGCAGTATGGGCATGGGCAAACTGGTGGATGACGCCATCCTCAGTATGAACAGGGCAGCAGAAGATGCCGCCAAATCTGCCGCCCCTATTTTCCTGGATGCCGTTAAAGGCATGAGCTTCCAGGATGCCCTGGGTATCCTCCGTGGCAGTGATACGGCAGCAACCAGCTACCTCAAGGGTAAAACTCTCGCCAGCCTCACCAGTGCTTTTACTCCTGCCATCGACAGCGCCCTGCAGAAAACAGGCGCCACCAAACACTGGAAGAGTGTTTTTGAAGCTTACAATAAAATACCACTGGCTAAAAAAGTCAATACAGATCTCTCCGGTTATGTTACCGATCGCGCTCTCAACGGCCTCTTCTTCCAGGTAGCCCAGGAAGAGCAGAAGATCCGTAAGGACCCAGCCGCCCGCGTAACCGAAACTTTGAAAAAAGTATTTGGATAAGCTTTCCCTACTTTTGCGGCATGAACACGGAAAAGTTCAACATGTTCCGCAACAGGCTGGTGAAAGTGTACAAACATATTCACAAACAGGCACGTCGTCAGAACATCACCTGTTACAGGGTGTATGATCACGACCTGCCTGAATTTCCTTTCTGCATCGAGATCTACGACAATTACATTTACCTGGCGGAATACAAGCGAAGGCATGGTCTTACAGAAGAAGAACACGAACAATGGCTGGAAGACTGCATTGTGATCATCAGTGAGATCCTGGAACTGCCATCAGACAATGTGTTCATCAAACAGCGTCAGCGCAAGGCAGGCAGGCTGGGGCAGTACCAACGGGTAGATACAACCGATGCTTTCTTCAATGTGCAGGAAGCCGGTCTCAGTTTCAAAGTGAACCTCTCCGATTATCTTGACACGGGTCTATTCCTGGATCACCGCATCACACGCGGTATGGTCCGCGATGCTGCCGCCGGCAAGCGCGTGCTCAACCTTTTCTGTTATACCGGCTCTTTCTCCGTATATGCCGCCGCTGGTAATGCAGCTTCCGTTACTTCTGTTGATCTTTCCAAAACCTATATCAAATGGGCAGAAGACAATATGGTGCTGAATAATTTCTTCGATCCCCAAAAACATCATTTCCTGCACGCAGATGTGCTGCAATACCTGGATACACTGGCGCCGGATTCTTTTGACCTGGTGATCATGGACCCGCCTACATTCAGCAACAGCAAGCGTATGAAAGACTTTCTCGATATCCAGGAAGATCATGCCGTGCTGCTGAACAAAGTGCTGAAAGCACTCTCACCCGGTGGCGTCATTTACTTCAGCACCAATTACAGGCGTTTTGAACTGGACAGGGAAAATATTCAGACCGATGCTATCCGCGATATCACCAGGGCCACCACACCCTTTGATTTTCAGGGTAAGTTATTCCGATGGTGCTACAGGCTGGATGCAAAAAGCGACGCTCCGGCAAATCAATCCGCTTAATGCAGCAGGGATTTCGTAAATTAAGGTGCGAAGCAAACCTTATATACCTTTTTATGAAACGGCTACTTCTTTCAGTTCTGGCCATAACCTTCCTGTATCTGTTCAGCCATGCACAGGGGCAGGCCACTAACTTCAACCCCAATGCACAAAGCCCGGTCATCTATCTTTCCGATCTTCAGGGCAGGCGGGCGACCGAAGAATGGAACCAGACAGCAATCAAAGGCACTCCCTTCTTTACCAAAAGCTGGGGAACCGCATCGGTAACGTTGAAGGATAACCGCACATTCAAGAACGTTCCCGTCAGACTGAACTGCGTAAACAATACCCTTCATTATCTTACCAGCAACAAAGAAGAAATGATAGCTCCTGACGGAGCCATCAAAGAGTTACTGCTCATAGACTCCGCTGAATCGGGTGTAAAGGAATACCAGTTTGTGAGTGGCTATCCTGCCATTGGCAGGCATACGGCATTCACTTTTTACGAGCGTCAATTGAATGGCAAAACACAGTTGCTGGTGTTCACCAAAAAGCGGATGCTGGAAAGCCGTCCGCTTGGCAGTGCCGCGCCGGAAAAGGAATACCTGGGCGTGGAGCAATATTTTGTTTTCAAAGATGGCGAGATGCATGAATGGCAGAAAGGAAAAGATTTCCTGCTGAACCTGTTATCAGACAAAAGGGATGTTGTGGAATCATACATCAAGGAACAGAGGCTGAAGTGCAGGTCGGAAGAGGACCTGAAGAAGGTGCTTTCTTTTTACAATTCAAATTCCTGATCAGATAAACGGGATCAACATAGGAACCCTTTGCTGATAAATGATATAAGCTTCGCCGAAGATCCGGCGGAGCTTTTTTTCTTCAAACAGGGTACCGATACAGGTATACAATGTTATCATAAAAGCCGTAATGCCATTCAGGGAAGTGGGGAAGAGCAGGAACAGGCACCAGACAAGCAGGATGGTGCCCGTGTAGAGCGGATGACGGACAAAGCGGTTCAGTCCGCCTGTTTCCAGTTGCTGGCCGGACAGCTTTTGGGGAAAGAGTACATCGATGCCACTGAGGTGAAAGAAATATTTCCGGATGCAGATGCCCATGATCAGCAGTGATCCGATGAGCGGCAGGAGCACCATGATCTTCACAAATACGGGCAAGCTGAAAAGCGGCAGATCCCGGTAACTGAATTGAAACAGGAGGATGGCGCCCAGGATCAAAAAGTTAAGTATCGAATAATAAAGTCTGTAGTACCTGAATTGCTTTCCCATCAGCCGGCTGAAAAATGCTTTCACCGGTTCCGCTGCCAGCAGGCTGTGGAGCAAGCCGAAAACAATCCAGAATATGATCAGCCAGGTTTGCATCATTGTGATTAAAGATGGAATGAAACAGCCAGCGAGCAGCCATTTTCCGGCGCGGAATGCAGCAGCATCTTTCCGTTCACCTGTTCCAGCCTGCTGCGGATATTGGTAAGCCCCATGCCGGGTATGATCTGTTCCGGATCAAATCCTTTGCCATTATCGCTGACGGTAAGGTGAACCGTCTTTTTTTGTTGCTCCAGGTGGATCTTCATATGATCGGCCTCTGCATGTTTGAGCACATTGTTCAGCTGTTCCTGGATGATCCGGTAGATCATCAGCTGCACCGGCTCAGACAATTCATTTTCTTTCACCCCCTGGATCCGCAGGTCAATGTGGAGGGTATTCACCACTTCTATTGCTTTCACCAACTGCTCGATGCTGGTAAGCAATCCGTATTCATGCAGGGCAGGAGGCAGTAAAGAACGGCTGAGGTGCCTGATCTCTTCGATCACCTGTTTGATATAGTCTGAAGATTTTTCCAGCAGTTCCTGCTGCATGCCTTTATTAACCTGCGCATGCTGCACATATAATTTCACCACACCCAGGAGCTGGTTGATATTGTCGTGTAATTCTTCGCCCAGTTTTTTTCTTTCTCCTTCCTGTGCCTTGAGGATGGCCGTTACCAGTTCTTCCCGGTGCTTCTCCCTTTCCGCTTCAAGGCGCTGCTCCAGCCATTTATCGCGCGCGAACTCTATGTCTGTGAATATCCGCCGGCTTCCGAAGTAGATCAGCACAGCAGCCAGGATCATGAACAGTACACCTTTTGAGTGCTGTATCATGGAATACAGTTCAAGATCATCCTGTGTGAACTTACGGGAAAGAAGATCGGATGCAAAGATCCAGGTGATGCCGAAAACCAGGAAAATGGCGGCCAGTTTAATAGAGGAGGAGTACGGGTTTTTCATAACGGGTAAATGGAGACACAATAATACAATATTGCGATAAAAAAACATGATATCTTTGCGGGATGCATTACGTTTCAGTTGAAGGGCTTACAAAATCATATGGCATCAAGCCACTGTTTTCCGGTATTTCTTTTCATATAGAGGAGGGCGACAAGATCGCACTGGTTGCCCGCAATGGCAGCGGCAAAAGCACCCTGCTCCGAATTCTCAGCGGGGCCGAAACGGCCGATGAAGGCAGCGTATGGATCAACAAAGAAGTTACTGTTGCACTCTTTGAGCAGGAACCCGAATTCCATGAGGGATGGAGTGTGCTGGATAATATCTTCCATCACAATCACCCCGTGATCAATGCCATCAAGGATTACGAAGCCCTCAGCGAAACAAGCGATCCCGAAAAACTGAGCGCTGCCATCATCAGAATGGACGAGATGGGCGCCTGGGACTTTGATGCCAAAGTGAAGCAGATCCTCGGCAAGCTGAATATCCACCAACTCAATCAGCCTGTAGGCACTCTTAGCGGCGGCCAACGGAAAAGAGTTGCATTGGCCAAAACACTCATCGATATAGGTTTTGAGCACAAGCACGTACTGCTGATCATGGACGAACCTACCAACCACCTGGATGTGGAAATGGTGGAATGGCTGGAGCATTACCTCAGCCAGCAGCATATCACCCTGCTGCTGGTGACCCACGACCGCTACTTCCTGGATGCCGTATCGGAAGAGATCTGGGAACTTGACCGCAGCGATCTCTTTGTGTACAAAGGCGATTACGAGAATTATATCGAGAAGAAGGCAGCCCGTCAGGAAAGCGATGCTGCCAGTATCGACAAAGCCCGAAATACCTATCGCAAGGAGCTGGAATGGATGCGCAAGCAGCCAAAGGCCCGGACCACCAAATCCAAGAGCCGCCAGGATAATTTCTATGAAGTGGAGGCAAGAGCCAAGCAGCGCATAGAAGAACAGCAACTGCAATTGCAGGTGAAAATGAGCAGGCTGGGTGGAAAAGTGATAGAGCTGAAAAAAGTGTACAAGAGCTACGGAGAAAAAACGATCCTCAAAGGATTCGATTATACTTTCAAAAAAGGAGAACGCGCAGGCGTGGTTGGTAAGAACGGTGTGGGTAAATCCACCTTCATCAATATTCTCCAGGGACTGGAAGAAGCGGACAGTGGCAAGATCAATATTGGTGAGACCGTTATTTTCGGCAACTACTCTCAGGGTGGCCTGGTGATCAAGGAAGATATGAGGGTGATAGAATTTGTGAAGAATATTGCTGAGAGCTTTCCACTGGCCAGTGGCGGCTCCCTGAGCGCCGCACAGTTCCTGCAACTCTTTCTCTTTCCGCCCGAACAGCAATACACCTATATATCCAGCCTCAGCGGTGGTGAAAAAAGAAGACTGCACCTGCTCAGTATCCTCTTCCGCAATCCCAACTTCCTCATCCTGGATGAGCCTACCAACGACCTGGACCTGCCCACGCTGGCAGTGCTGGAGAACTTTCTCAGCGAATTCCAGGGCTGTCTGCTGATCGTTTCGCACGACCGTTATTTTATGGACAGACTGGTAGACCACCTGTTCGTATTCGATGGAGATGGCGTGGTGCGCGACTTCCCGGGCAACTATAGCCAGTACCGCCTGAGCAAAAAAGAAGAAGAGCAGAAAGAAGCTCCCCCCAAAGCAGCAGAGATTAAACAGGAAAAACCTGCTGCCAAACCCGAAGAAAAGAAACGTCTTTCCTTTAAAGAAAAACGCGAATTTGAAACACTGGAAAAGGAAATTGCAGCGCTGGGACAGGAGAAGGATGCAGTGAATGAAAAGCTCAACAGCGGAAGCGTACCTTTTGATGAACTGCAGCAACTGAGCTTGCGTATTGGTGAGATCACGGCATTGCTGGATGAAAAAGAACTGAGATGGCTGGAGTTGAGTGAATTTGAATAACCACTCAACATCTGTATATCGCCACTCACCCTAACAGGTGATAGTTTTACTGAACCCCTTTATATTTTACCGTTTAGAAATTGGGAATAATGAAATCATACTTACTCATCGCCTTCACAGGCATGTCATTGGCTGCGTTTGCTCAAAAGCCAGCCAATCCAAAACCGTATGCAGCCACTATTACTGCTGCAGAACTCAAAACGCATCTGTACATCGTAGCCGGAAAAGAAATGGAAGGCCGGGAAACCGCCACGGAAGGGCAGCGAAAAGCCGCAGCCTATATCCAGGACCATTTCAAAGCGCTTGGACTGGCCCCCGGAAACGGAACCAGCTACCAGCAGGCATTTCCTGTTTACAGGGATAAGGATGGCAAGACCTCCATTGAAGTGAATGGTAAAGAATTCAGTGAAGTAATGCCAGCCAACGCCGGTGAAGCCACTTACTATCTCAGTGAAGTAGTATTTGTGGGCGATGGTATCACAGACAGTACGCACGACAGTTACAAGGGACTTGATGTTGCCGGCAAAGCAGTACTGGTAATGCCAGGCAAAGCAACAGGTGGAGGCGGGCGCCGCCGCACCCCAGGTTCAAACTTTGCTGAGAATGCCCGGCTGCATGGTGCTGCCGTGGTCCTCTATGTTAACCCTGCTGTAAGAGCAGGCAGAAATTATGGCGGCTATATGTATACACAGGCATTCAAGCCCACAGCAGGACCGAACTCTTTCCATATTTCCGGTGCAGTGGCAAAGGCCATCATGGGCGAAGCCGCTTACAATGCCGACAGTGCCGCTGTAAAAAATGGCAATGCCGTTTCGAAAACATACAAAGCCGACCTGCTTTTACAGAACAGTAAATCCATCGAGCGCCTGGAAAGCACCAATGTGCTGGGCGTTATTGAAGGCACTGATAAAAAAGACGAATACCTGTTCGTTACCGCTCACTATGATCATATCGGTATGCATGATGGAGTGATCAATTATGGCGCGGATGATGACGGGTCAGGTACTGTGGCCATCATCGAAATGGCGCAGGCATTCATGAAAGCAAAAGCCGAAGGAAAAGGACCACGCAGAACCATCGTGTTCATGTGCGTATCCGGTGAAGAGAAAGGTCTTTGGGGTTCCGAGTACTACAGCGATCATCCTATCTTCCCCCTGGAGAAGACCACGGTAGATCTCAATATCGATATGATCGGAAGGATCGATCCCCTGCACAAGGGTAAGGACAGCGCCAATTATGTTTATGTGGTAGGAGATGACAAACTGAGCTCGGATCTGCGCCCCATCAGCGAAGCTGCCAACAAGAAATATACGAAGATGGCGCTGGACTACAAGTTCAATGCGCCTAATGATCCTGAGCGTATCTATTACCGCAGCGACCATTACAATTTCGCACGCAAGGGAGTTCCTGTGATCTTCTATTTCAACGGTGTGCATGCTGATTATCACAAACCAACTGATACGCCCGACAAGATCAATTATGAGCTGCTTGCAAAGCGTACCCAGCTTGTGTTCTATACTGCCTGGGAAATGGCCAACAGGAATGAAATGCTGAAGCGTGATATTCCTTTACCTGGCATGAACTGATAATTACCAGGTGTCTGCCGCAATGATCATCAGCCAGCAAACCAAAGCAATGATCAGCAGCACCACCAGCCATTTATAGCGGTCCCAGCGATCGCGTTGCTCTTTGGTACGAAGCGCCTGCTGCAAAAGCAGTTTCATTTCCTGATCTTCACCGGCCAGCTGCATGAGCTTTTCATGCACCGGACTGTGATCTTTCAGCGGCAATGGAGCTGCGGCCTGCAGCAGGTTCTTTATTATACGGCGGTTGGTATCCGTGAGGTTGAACTGGTGGAGGATATTGATATTGGTTTCATCCAGCAGCTGTATGATATGGAAGGAGAGTGAGCGGTAATCCACCTGGAACTCATTCATCCTGCCTACCGAATCCGTCAGTTGCTGCGAAGCGGCCAGCAGTTCCTGGGGCGTAAGGGGCCGCTGGGTATAAGCTGCCCCTACCTTGCGGGTATACCAGCGGTTGTAATTGTATTCCTCTCTTTTCTCTGCATCGCTGAGAATATCGTAGGCTTCCTGCACTTCCACAAAGCGCGCGGCAGCCAGGTGATCACCATCGTTTTTGTCGGGATGGTACTTAACGGCCAGTCTTCTGTAAGACTTCTTGATTTCCTGTAAAGTGGCTACAGGCGTTACCTCCAGGATCTTATAATAATCTTTTACAATCATGTATTGAATCGCAACAAAACTATACCTTGCACCGTTTACAAAAAAGTTTGATTCTTATTACCATCAATGTCTATGAAAACCCTGCTTCAACAACCCTTTGCGATCCTTCGCACCGTAGCCCTCGTATTGTCAGCCAGCAGCCTGCTGTATGCCTGCAACCTGAGCACCGATGCCAATGCATCTGTCACCAATGCCAAGGCAGCGCCTGATACAACGGTTACCACCAATTCAAACACAAAGACTGAGTCAGTGACCCCGGAAACAGCCACGGCTGCAGATCCCGGCAGTATCAAAGTGGCCGATGCCGCCACCATCCTGGCCCGCCCGGAGGTTCCCATTCTTTGTTATCACCAGATCCGCGACTGGAAGCCTACCGATTCCAAATCGGCCCGCGATTATATTGTGCCCGAAGAAGCCTTCCGCGCACAGATGAAGATGCTGGCAGACAGCGGCTATCATACCATCTTACCTGATCAGCTTTATGAATACCTCAATACCGGCAAAGCACTTCCCTCCAAACCGGTAATACTTACCTTTGATGATACGGACCTTGACCAGTTCACATTTGCCAGGCCGGTTATGGAGAAATACAACTTCAAAGGCGTATTCTTTGTGATGACCGTTTCACTGGGCAGACCCCGTTATATGAGCAAGGAGCAGGTGAAAGCCCTCTCCGATGCAGGCCATGCGATCGGCTCCCATACCTGGGACCATCACAATGTGAAAAAATACCAGGGTGACGACTGGAAGATCCAGATCGAAAAGCCGTCCAAGCAACTGGAAGAGATCACCGGAAAGCGTATTCAGTATTTTGCCTATCCTTTCGGGCTCTGGAACCCGCAGGCCATTCCAGAACTGAAGAAGCGCGGCATGATCGCAGCTTTTCAGTTGTATGCGCCCCGCGACCAGCAGGATCCCCTCTTCACTATCAGGAGGATCATTGTGCCAGGAACCTGGAGCGGCCCCACACTGGCAGCCCGCATGAGGAGCAGCTTTGGAAGTAAATAGCAGAAAATGAGGATGCAACGGTAATGATCTTAAAGTTGTCTAATTGCTTTGGACAAATAATTCTATATTGTTACCCTCATTTTTCATTTACTCATCAAAATAGTAAAAAAGTGCAAAGAACGAATCGAATCATGGCCTGGGGATTGGTATTGGCATTGAGTACCATTACATTAAGCGGCTGTTTGAAGTCAAGTACCACGGAGCCCGAGAAGCTGACTTATCTCTACCTCATGCATATGGCTCCTACGGCACCAGCTGTAGATCTTTATTTCAATGCTCAGAAAGCGAGCAACAATTCCATCAGTTACAATGCGGTTTCCGGTTCTTATGCCGGTGTGAAACCCGGAACTTTTGAGGTTTCTTACAAAAAAGGTGGTGGAGACAGTATAGTGGCTGTTGTTCCCACTGCTATCTATGATACCCTTCGCCCGTATACCCTGTTGCTGTATTCTGATGTGGCAGGAAACGGAAGGGCAACAAAGATCTATGACAACGTGAACGATGTGAGCAATGATAAAGCCAATTACCGTTTCTGGCACCTGGCCAATGATGTGGACGAAGTTGATTTTTACATCGGAAATACAAAGGTTGATGCAGGCCGTTCCCTGGCAGACAATGTTGGAGGGACCTTCTATAATACATTTGAACAATCCGAGCCCGGCACCTACAAGCTCTCTGTGAAAAAAGCAGGTACTGAAGAAGTGCTGGCTGAGTCCTCAGAGGCAAACCTGGTGAGGGGCGGTGTTTATACTATTTTCCTGAAAGGACAAAAAGCAGGTACAGGCGCCAAAGAACTCCAGGTTGGCGTAGTAAGGAATTTCTAAGATTTGTAGTTCCCAACGTACCGTACTTATGATAAGCTTAGTACCGCCATCCTGAAAGGGATGGCGGTTTTTTGTTTTTAAAGTTCAAACTTGCTGATCTTGGGATCGGCCAGCAGGGCTTCCACCAGCTTTTCCTGGTTCACTTTGGAACCCTGCACCCGCCAGCTGCACTGCATCTGATCATCCACCTTCACTCTTTTTTCGAGCTCAAATTTCAGGTGAAAGCCCCGCATCAATTCCTCGTAATGGGCCACAATACCCGGCTCATAGGGCCGGACGATCAAATAGGTCCTCTCCTTGTTCACTCTTTCTATCCATTGCTCTACTTTTATAAAGCCAGCCAGCACCAATAATATAAGGGCGGTGGCGCCCAGCGCTTCCAGGTACATACCACTGCCAACGGCCATGCCGGCGGCTGCGGTAACCCAAATGGTAGCTGCCGTGGTAATGCCGTTCACGCCGCGGTCGCTTTTGAAGATCACTCCAGCGCCTATGAAACCGATGCCGGTAACGATATTGGAAGCGATCCTGTCGATAGTGCCATTGCCCAGACTGATGGAAACGATCATGAACAGGCAGGAGCCCAGGGAGATAAGGGTGAGCGTACGAAGCCCGGCCGATTTATCCCGGTGTTCCCTTTCGATGCCCAGCACCAGGCCGATGGCCATAGCTACCAGTAGTCTTTCAATCACTTCAATGAGGGTGAGCATGCAAATCAGATATTTGAATTGGCATTGGGATCTTCCTCCTCACTCTCCTTGTCCACACTATACTGGTTGTTCTCTTCATCTTCCTCTCCAAGGGCCTCATCGGCATCATCTTCTTCTGCCCCAGGCACATCCAGGTCGTCCCCGTCCAGGCCTCCTTCCTCATTGAGAGGATCGCCATCCCCATCCACTTCATCCAGGCGGGTATGGCGCATGCGCTCATCGTCCGTATCGGATTCTCCCGCCGTATCCAGCAGTTCCAGCTCCTCCGGTGTTATATTGGAGTCCTCGTCCAGCAACTCCTCGTCATCATCAAAAATATCATCACCTTCCTCATCACTGGAGGAGATGGTGGTATCGCGGAACTCATTCATTTTCGGGGGACGGATATGCTCCTGTCCGGGAATGTCTTTCACATCGGGTAATTCAATGGAGTCAGGCTCCTGCGTTGGGTCCTCTTTTTCTTCTTCCGATGCATTCCCTTTCTTTTTGTTGCTGGCAGTGTTGCCATTTGGATTGTCCTGTGTACTTTTTTTCATGATCCTGAATTTTAGATGGGGTGAAAAAACTTATGCCTGTTCGCAAGAGCCGGTTGTGCCGATAACGTCGAGAGGTTTCCACAGCCGTGTGGAGTCCTTTCCACGGGAACCTGCTCATCTGGTAGTCATAAGGGTAGGGATCTTTGTCAGAGTTAGAACCAGGGCGGAAAGTTAGAGGGCTAACAAAGATCAGGATAATTGTGGTTTTAAAATTGCATACAGGGGCGTTATGTATGGCGATTATTTTTTTTGTGTAAAATTTCAGGTTAATTGCGCAGATCGGTTGGGATTTACAGTACCTTTATAGAAGTTCATACCCTGCAACTCCTACGATTTTGTGTTATCCCAGCACCTGCCATAGATGTTCAACATGAGATTATTGCTATATGTTCATCCGATTGTCTGCTTTTGAGAAAATGAAGGAAAAATAATCCGTTCATCGTTAAATCTTATGGGTCATGAAAAAGTACAAAGCAAACAGCCTGGCAGTTACCATTGACAGTACCCCGTTGAGAATTGTTGATCGTCAAATTTCTGAACAATCTGTAGTTACATTACAGGTACAACAGTCGGGGTTAACCGAAGTGAGGAAGGTGCCGCCTCCAAGTGAAGAACTGGTGAGCAGGCTAAACGCTCTCGGAAGAGAATACCCCTTCTGCGTAAGTCAGAAGCCCGGAAATCATTTTATTCTGTAAGAACTTTTGTAAGGCTTACCCGAAAAGAAGAGGGCGCTCATTGTATGAGCTGCCCTCTTTTATTTTATCAGGAAACTGAAAGTACGCTGATGGTTCTGGTGATAGCAGGTCAGCAGCTGTTGCAATCCGGTATCTGCCTCCATCTGCTCAAATGCATAAGCCCTCACATTCTTCAGATATGCTTCTTTACTGGTATAGTTTTCCATGAATTTTTTCTGGCCTGCATTGAGGTAGCTGCGGAAAATGGCTGTACAGGCAGGTTGCCTTTCTCCATTATCGATGGGAGAAAAAATGGCTTCAAATACAAAGGCCTCCAGTTCCGTATAGTCCTTTTTCCAGTCTTCCTCCCTGATCCCGTTCAGGGTAATGCAGATATGCGAGGTGATGGAACTGTCTGCACGCACACCATCTGCATAATAGAACCGCGATGCCACTTTCATTACCTCGTTAATGGTATAGGTATTTACAATGAAAGGCTTGCCGGTAAAAGGGGCGGTCATGTTCTCAAAATGTTTCATGAATACAGGGTTCCGGCTGATGCTGTCTGCATACTTTGCCTTTATTTTATTAGTATCCGGATACAGCGATTCATATCCGCTTTGAAAACTTGTTTTGTTAGTGAGCAGGTATTCAAATCTTCTGTGGTACTTCAGAAGTTTCATTCCCACGCTGTCCCCCGCCGGCGAAACAATCGCAGGCCAAACACCAATATACTTCTCGCCGTCTTCTTCAAACTGCTGGGCTTTCAGTTGTATATATTTTGAGATGAACGACTGGCTGAAGGCTGACTGGCAGCCGCCAGTAATCAGGAGGAGAAGGATAAGAAATTTCATTGATAAGGTTGGTTGATCAGGTTCTTATCAATATACAAAATATTTATTTTACTATTGCAATACCAATCCCTGCCAACCCCTTGACAGCTGCCGCATCATCATATAATATCAGGCAATTGCTGGAACTGACCGCCCGTTCAGACCAGCAGGCATTCACGCAGCTTTTCCATCTTCTCCGCAATCAGGCTTATTCCCACGCATTTGCACTTGTTCAGTCGGCTGTACTGGCAGAAGAGATCGTGCAGGAAGTATTCCTCAAGCTCTGGATGAAAAGAGAAGACCTTTCCGACATCGATAACCTGGAAGCCTACCTGGCTACCATGATCAGGCACCGCGCCTTCCGCACGCTGAAGAATATTGCCCGCTACAACAGCATCCTGCAGGAAACTTCACAGGCTGAATGGCTTTTTAGTCAGCAGTTGCAGGAACTGCTGCAGCAGAAAGAATTTGCCGCCATCATCAGGGATGCCATAGAAGCACTGCCACTACAACAGAAACAGGCCTGGATGCTGAACCGCGACCAACAACTGCCCCGCAGCAAAGTAGCCGAGATCATGGGGCTTTCGCCGGAAACCGTGAAAGTGCACCTGGCCCATGCCATGCGTTCCGTAAAGGCTTACTGCCAGGCCCGCATCGAGTTTGCCATCGTTCTCCTGCTGATGCTTGAAAAATAATTTTCCCAAGGCATTAACCCAACCATCTTCCCACAGGGCTCAGTTAGCATATACCCATCTTGCCTTATGGATCAACAAACACCATCGATCGAATGGTTATTGAGCAGGTTCTTCAGCGGAGAAGCAACAGCAGCCGAAAAAGCGCTGCTATTCGAATACCTGAAAGACCCCGTACATGATGCAACACTGAAACAGTGGATCAATAGTATTGAACCGGCCAGCCTGAATGCAAAGTCATTTCCCGAAGGCACCGCCAAAGGTATGCTGGAAGCCATCTTCAGGGCCGGTACACCTAATGCGGAGAGCTATACGGTTATCAGGAAACCCGGCTCACGCAGGTACTGGTATGCAGCAGCCATCCTGCTGGTATTGCTGGGCGCTGGCACCTGGTTCCTCTTGTTGCCTGGAAAAGGAAAAACAAACAGCGGTGATAATGCGGCAACAGGCAGGCTGGCGCTGCAACCCATTCAGCCAGGTTCCAACAAGGCGGTACTGATCCTCGGAGACGGCCGTGAGGTGAAACTGGATGACAAGGGAGATCAACTGGTGGATGCAGGTTCGGGCGACAGTATCACCCGGAGCAATGCCATGCTGGATTACACGGATCTGCATCGCTCGGGCAAAAATGAAGAGAGGTTGCCTGAATTCCATACCCTCTCCACTCCTAAAGGAGGGCAGTTCCAGCTCACGCTGTCAGATGGTTCCAGGGTGTGGCTGAATGCAGCGAGCGCCATCCGCTTCCCTGCCACCTTTGGCGCGGAGCGTGAGATTGAAGTGAAGGGAGAAGTGTATGTAGAAGTAAAACAGGACCCTAATAAACCATTTATTATCCGCAGTACGGATGCAACGGTGCAGGTACTGGGCACCAGTATCAATATCAATGCTTATGAGAATGAAGATGCAGTGAATGTGACCCTGGTAAATGGCTCCGTGCGCGTGCTGAAAGGAAAAACACAAACGGCAAACCAGGTGGTGTTGCATCCGGGACAGCAAGCTCAGTTATACCCTGGCAATGATAAAAAGATAGAAGTGAAACAGGTGGATGTGCAGCAGCAGATCGCCTGGAAGAACGGATTATTCAGTTTCAAAAGCACCGATATAGCTGCGCTGATGCGGCAGATGGAAAGATGGTACAATGTAAATGTGATTTATCCGAAAGGTATTCCTGCCGACAGGTTCAGTGGCACGATACCCCGCTCCGTAAACCTAAACCAGTTCCTCGATATTCTACAGTATAGCGATATAAAAGCTACAGTGGACGGCAAATCCGTAATCATTAAACCTTAATCGGCAGCACTGCTGTAAAAAGAAAGCCGGGAGTGAGGAAGCACTTCCGGCGGGCTTTGGCAGAAGCTGCTACTCTGCAATGTGGATACAACTGCACCGCCAGTGATGGCGGATAGCTATTCTTTAACCAAAACTGAAGCAAAGGTATGCTTTTAAAAATTCCTGTTATCTGCT
>NZ_JBQCGW010000016.1:0-16665 GCF_051955275.1 Pseudobacter sp.
ACCGGCGGGAGGTAATGCAAGCCTGCGGTAGTAGCGCGTTTCAGCCAATGAAGGAGGCGAGTAATCTTTCAAATTTCCTGCAGCACCGGCAATATTGGTCCAGGGACCCGAAGCTGAAGTGGAGGTCTGCCACTGATACCTGGCATTGATCTCTGGTTGAGTAATATTTACAGCAAGCCGGGTCAATGTAGGCATGGCGGATGAAGGCACAGAAACTTTGTTTCCTGTAATGGCCTGCGTAAAGCCGCCACCACAAATTGTCTGGCTTAAAGGAGCAAGATCATTCTGCGTAGGCAAGGCGGGGCATAACGCAAAGCTGACCATTTGTACCTCGGCGTTATTGGGAGTTCCGAGGATAGGCTCAGTAACAGGTATGTGATTAGTACCGGTATTCTGGTTAACTCCTGCAGTGTAGATCCTGTTGTTGGAAGCAGACAAAAACGTTTGCGCAACCGAAGTCCCCTGCCCCGTCAGCCTGTAAGTGCCATAAGTTAATTTCCCTTCAGGAGAATACACCGCCAGGTAGTTACCGCCATTTGTTAGCCGGGTAGTACCATCAGTGGTAACATGAGTGACTATATTAAGTGTGGAAGTCATGGAAATTGCCCTGCCTTCCAATACATCAAAGCCGAGTCCGTTGGCGGCAAGGCTCCTGATACCTCCAAAACAGGTAGCATACACATATTGTCCATTTGCAGGATTCATGCGTATGATATAAACTCCTCCTGTTGAGCCATCGGTTTCATTCACTGTAGCCTGCCCACTGAAGTCAGAACCATGCAACCAGACAGAACCGGAATTGAATTTGATGGGGGAAACAACGGCATCCGTGGTATGATGTAAGCCAGCTACGATTTTGCTGAACACAACCGCTCCTGCATTATTGAGTTTGGTTATGGTATGCCATCTTACTCCACCGGTGGAGGCGCTGCCATCAGTGGTGGGGAAATTCGTAGACAGCGTTAAGCCACCTACAAACACTTCTCCATTGTTTACAACAACACTTGGAGATCCTTCATTCAATGATCCGCCAATGATCGTTCTGAAAGAAGTACTACCATCAGCATTCAATTTCACAACGCCCCAGTCATTACCGCCAACATAGCCGTTTCCTGTAGTCACCTGGAAATTATTGACGGCTGTTACGTTTGTGGCCATGGCAACTATACCATTCTGTACTGCCAGCATATTGTTGGATGCAACAGCTGCAGAAGCAGATACGTTACCTGCATAGGTACTGTACACAGTAGCGCCACTGGCGGTCAGTTTAGTAATAGCCAGATCATATTGAACATTGAAAGCAGGACCTGTGGTAACAGGTATATCAGGAGAATTGGTAACATATAAAAGGTAAGCAAAACCATTTTCGGCTACGATGTCCAGTCCGCTTTGATCCTGACCGGACCCACCCTGGTAAGAAAGGGTTTGAGTAGCACCCGTATTGGCATCCAGCACCTGATAGATAATGTCAGATGTACCTCCGTGATATGTACTGCCATCAGTAGTAGGCAGATTAGTTATAGAAGTAGAAGCAATACCAAAGAGCTTGCCATTTTCATAAACAACTTTGGATAAAGCCAGCGGCTGACCAGTGGAGGTTGTCATGTAACGGCTCCATACAATGCCGCCGTTGGCGGAGAACTTAAAGAGTATCTGTTTGTTGCCGGTAGCATTCGGTGTACCTGCAATAGTGGGCGCAAAAGATACAGGAACAGCGGCAAACGATGCCAACATATAGCCATTGCCGGCATCATCTGTGGCAAGGCCTGTAGCAACATCGGCACCGGCACTGGTAAATTGCCTGCTATAGTTCACATAAGCCTGACCGTAAGTTTTCGTTGCAAATAAAACAGATAAGAAGAAAGGAATGATCAGGAGCTTTTGCTTCCACAGCAATAGCCCCGTTCGCGGGTAGTGTTGTTTCATTTTTTGGACTTATTATATTTTTTAGAGGATATAAGATACCTGTGATGGCTATTTTGGATACCCATCAGCGGAAAGCAATCAGTAAAATGATGTGTCGAAACACAGGATGTACGAATGAAAAGGGGGGACGAAATGCTTCATTACCGTCCTATTTGAATTACTAAGCAAATAATTACAAAAAAGATATAATCCATGTAAGACTACTTCTAAGTTTATGTAGTAGGTCAACTACATCATGCCGCAATAACGGCATTCGCGTCAGTTTTTGCCAGCTGCCCATAATCACTACACTGGCCGCAAAGTCTGCTTACTACAGTAAATATCCTACTCAATTATAAATACAAAATTGTATACGCTCCCTTAACTTTCACATAATACTGCCCAACTAACTTCGCACCGTTTCAACCATTGTTCCGTAACTCTTACCCCAATGGTGAAGAGCAGCAGTTATGAATCATAACGTAGAAAACGGCATCGCGGAATGGCAACTGATCAGGCAGGGCAACCGTGTTGCCTTCGACCGCGTGTATCATCTGTACGTATCTCAACTGTTTGCACTGGCTTACAAACATATCCCCAGCCGCTCCGATGCGGAAGACATCGTTCAGGAAGTTTTCCTGGAGATCTGGGAAAAGAGAAACGAGATCACCATCCACTCTTCTCTCTTCAATTATCTGTACAGCACTACCCGATATAAAGTTCTCCGCTTCATCAAAACCAGCAGCACCCGTCCGGAAAGCCTCTACCTCTTCCAGGAATTACTCGAAAAATATTCTTTGCCGGAAGAGCACAGTGACGCCATGATCCGTTCCATCAACAGCTCAGTGACCACTGCTATCGAAGACCTGCCCGAGCAGATGAAAAAAGTTTACCTGCTGAATACCGAAGAAGGAATGAGTGTAACTGCCATCGCCGATCAGCTGCAACTTGCTCCCCAGACCGTCCGGAATCATCTTTCCAAAGTGCGCAAACGCCTGTACGCAGTGGTTTACAGGTTGGCCTCCGTTTTATTTTCCGCGCTTCCCTGATCAGCTCTATGTTACCAAATCATTAAGCCGCCTTTTCAAAGTAGTTGACTTTACTTCTTTCTGCACTATTCTGTTGAGGGAGGTTGAAAACACCTTTAGCAATTATGAAAACAGCGCAACGCTTCAGCGAATTAGTGGAAAAATTTCTAGAAGGCAACTGCACACCGCAGGAGAAAACCATTATGGAACTCTGGTTCGAAAAAGGTGGAGACATCACTAAGAACGACCTGTGGCTCAGTGAAACGGACAGGATGCATTTGCTGGAAAAGATTCATGCATCACAGGACTCCCGGAAGCCGCTACGCAGCAACAAATTACGCATATTGTTTTCCGGCTGGCGCGCAGCAGCCGTATGGATGGCCGTGCTTTCCACAGCAGGCCTCGCCGCCTGGAAGACCGGCATCTTCAGACCTCATTTCTCCAATAATGAAACTCAGCTTGCCTACCAGATCCTTCAAACCGGCAAAGGCGAGGTAAAACATTATCGCTTACCAGACAATTCTGAAATAACGCTCAATGCCAACTCCAAACTGGAATACCATCCCGACTTCGCTACACACCGGCAGATCCGTTTACATGGAGAAGCCCTTTTTATAGTAACTCATGATAAAAAACATCCGTTCACAGTAAATACGAATGATAGTCTCGCTACCACCGTCCTCGGCACCCGCTTCAATATCCAGAGCTATGATAAAAATCAGGAAACCCGCATCACCGTTGTTTCCGGCGTGGTAGCCGTAAACAGGCTGAACCAAACCCTCGACACGCTTACCAGATCTGAAGCCATCCGCTATAAAAAAGACACACGCTCATTTACCATTTCCCATGATGTACATACGGAAAGTGTAACCGGCTGGACCCGCGGAGAATGGGACTATGAAAACCTCCGCTTCAGCGACCTCGCCATCCTCTTACAAAACCACTATGGAATTACTGTAACAAGCCGGAAGAATACAGCACTGCTGCAAACCGGCGTCAGCGTGAACTTCAACAAAAGACAAACAGCCAAAGATATTCTCGGAGTATTCTGCTCTTTCGCAGGATGCAGCTTCAGGGAAACAAACACTACAACAATCGAAATCCAGTAATCCTATCCAAAGCAAAAGCCCTGCTGTAACAGGGCCGATGCCATTCTTTCATTGTTTAAAACAACAAAAAGCAAAGCAAATTTATGTTACCAAGATGGTTGCAACAACCCCTCAGGCGATTATTTATCCTGACAGCCCTGTTATTTGTACTGATGCCCGGCATCGCCCTTGCACAGGATGCCCGATTCAGCATTCAGATCGAAGCCGGCAGTCTTGAACAGGCATTGATCAAATTAAGGAAATCCACCGGTAGCAGCATCGCCTACACCAAAGAGGAGATGCAGGGCGTATCGGTACCGTCATCTCTTCATAACAACAAAACTGTTGAACAGATTCTGCAGGAATTGCTTTCGCACAACGGTTTTGTGATTGAAAAAAGAGGCATAGCCTGGTTCGTTAAAAAAGGAAACGACAAACCTGCATCCGCCCCAAAGAGAGAGCCCGGCCGCATTTCCGGAAAGTTGCTGGATGAAGAAACGGGCCAACCCATTCCGGACGTATCCATCCGCATCGGAAACAAAGGCGTAACCAGCGATGCAGATGGAAATTTCACCCTCACACTCCCTGCCGGGAAATATGAAGCGGAAATATCCAGCATCGGATATGGTAAAAAGATTATTACGGATGTTGAGCTGAAAGACAACCATAATTTTGAATTGAACATTACCCTGAAAAGAGAAAAGAATACGCTCGAAGGTGTTACCGTCCGTTCCTCCGTTCGCAGGGAAAGCACGGCTGCATTGTACACCCGCCAGAAAAATGAAGCAGGTATCAGCAATGGCATCAGCCGCGAACAGATCTCCGCTCTCCCGGATAAAAGCATCGGCGAAACCCTGAAACGTATTTCAGGCGTAAGCACCAACGATAACCGCCGCGTGGTGGTTCGTGGTATCGCAGAACGCTACAATGTAGCCATGATGGATGGCGCAACCCTCCCCAGCACAGACGTGCAGGTGCGCGACTTTGAATTCGATATCATTCCCAGCAACCTGGTAGATAACGTGATAGTAAGCAAAACAGCTACGCCCGATATGAGCTTCGGCTTTGGTGGCGGCCTGGTGCAGATCAATACCATGGGCATTCCCAATAATAACTTCACTACTTTCAGCGCTGGCGCAAAATACGTGAAAGGAAGTACCGGAAAGGACTTTCTGGGATACGGCCGCGGCAGGAGCGACTACCTGGGATTTGATGACGGTAGCAGGAACCACTTCCCCAAAGAATTGCACATCTTCGATCTGCAGAACTACAAACCCACTGATCCATACAATTACCAGCCACCTGCAGGTGTTCAGAAGATCACTGTTGAAATGATCGCTGCACAGAACAAAAAGATCGGTGGACTGGAAAGACTGGGAACCCGCACTTACAGTGCAGCACCCGGACAGAACTACCAGTTCAGCCTGGGCCGCAACTACAATGTGGGTAAAAACAGGTTCGGATTTGTTGGTAGCGTAAGCTACCGCAATGAACAGTCTATCGATGACATGATTGAATTCGAGCGTGGCCAGTTCAACAGGCTGAACGCTACAAAATATTCCGTTGAAACAGGAAAACCAGTTGATCAGAACCTCGCCAAACAATATAATTTCACTACCACCTGGGGAGCACTTCTGAATGTTGGATGGAGCAGCAAAAACCATAAGATCACAGCGCGTAATTTTTACTCGAGGGTTTTTGCCAACCAGTTCTTCCGCGTTGCCGGATGGGGCGAAGACCTTGGATTTGGATCAGATTCTGCAATCCGTGAATATGATCGTCCTAAATTCATCGATCTCCTGCAGAACAGGATCAATGGAGAACATAGCTTCGGTAATTTCAAATTCGAGTGGAGTGCAGCCCGCAACAAAGTCACCAACCATGAGCAGGATGCAACAGAAGCCTGGCTGGGCCCAAACACCACAGTGAATGGAAAATTCTATAACTACTCCCCAGCCCTCACCACGCAGCCTGGCGTTGGTCCACTGAACCGCTCAGAATATAAATATGAAGAGACCAATTACCTGGCAGATGCTTCCCTCAGCTACAAAATGAATACCGGTAAGCTGGCCCAGACCGTAAAAGCAGGTTATCAATACCTGAATAAAAAAGGAGACTACTTCTGGAATATCCTCCCCATCGGAGTTGCCAACGGCTTAAGCTCCACCTACAGCTATCAGCAGATCCAGTTCTGGAAAATGGATTTTGCCAACCCACTGAACGATCCTTACTATTATCCTGCCGACTTCAGCGCCAACAACTATTCAGGAAAGAACAACAACCAGGCTTTATTTGCCATGATGGACAACCGCTTCACCAGCTGGTTGCGCCTGGTATGGGGCTTCAGGGCTGAATATTATAAATACGAAAAAATCAAGGATGCAGCAGCAGAGAGAATTGCGCAAAGTCTCCTGCAGAACCTCGACAAACAAAAATATATAGACCCGGTTACAGGCAACCTGGTACACCAGACCATCGATGCCAGTGCAGAAGAAAAGAAATGGCAGTACATGCCATCGGCCAACCTTACCATTACCCCGCTTAAGAATTTCAATATCCGCTTATCGGCAGCAAAATCAGCTATCAGGCCTTCCCTGATAGAGAACTCCAGCTTTGCCCGCTTCAATTATCTCTATGGCAGGCTGCAACGCAACACAGGCGTAGTATCTACCATCATCAATCACTATGACTTCAGGATGGAATGGTATCCAGGCTCAGGGGAAGTGATCTCTGCCGGTTATTTCAGAAAGCATTTCAAGAACCCGGTGGAAATGTATATGGATATTACCACCACCAGTGGCGCCGTTGAATTACTGACTGCCAACTCCGAATATGCAGATGTTGACGGCCTTGAATTTGACCTGCGCAAGAACCTGGGCTTTATCAGCAAAAGCACCAGGTTCCTGGAAGACCTTTGGTTCAGCAGCAATCTTACCCTGCAACGTTCAGAGGTACAGGCCAGCGCTTTCCGCTACGGAACTGTAGGTGGCGGCAAGGATAACAATGGAGTTTCTTATGCATACCGTTATAAAACATTGCTGAGAGAAAAACGTCCGCTTTACGGACAGGTGCCCGTATTGTACAATTTCGGACTGCAATACACTGGTGACCGGCTGGGAATGAATATTGCGTTCAATCATTCGGGTTATAAAACATTCACTGTAGGTATGCGCCCCGACTTCTCGGAGTTTGAGCGCCCCCGTAACCAGATGGATGCCCAGATAAGCTACAAGTTCACCAGGAACAGGAAAATAGAAGCCAGGCTGAACATAAGCAACCTCACCAACAGCCCTTATCGCTTTTTCATCAACTCACAGCAAACCTTTCAAACGAAACCCGGAGCAGATATCATGACCATGAGAGAATGGTCCGATGTATACGAATGGAAAGAAGGTTTCTCCAACAAATACGAGGCAGGCACCTTTGAAGTTGATCCTGATGGGAAACTACAAAGACGCATCGGCGATATCAATACCCTCACCCGCAAGGTTGGTTCCTCTTTCAGTCTGACCGTATCCTACAATCTTTAAAAATTGTTCTGCTAAATCAAGCATATCATGAAACATTACAAACTAATACCGGCCTTCCTGAGCACAGCCATCATGCTGCTGTCGGCCTGTAATAAAGGAATGAACGATTACTTCTACAAAACGGATAATCTTGCTATAGCCTTAAAAGGGTATAATGGAAGCACAGAAGCCCTGGAAATAAGACTGGACACCTCAAGGTATCCGCATGAACTGGCAGCTTCCAATCCATTTCAACTCTCTTCTGCCTATACATTTTA
Organism: Pseudobacter sp.; assembly: GCF_051955275.1. NCBI lineage: Bacteria > Pseudomonadati > Bacteroidota > Chitinophagia > Chitinophagales > Chitinophagaceae > Pseudobacter > Pseudobacter sp. Next base: position 7,809 of record NZ_JBQCGW010000016.1, read on the forward strand.
TGATAATCAGAAAAACTCAGTAAGGCTATCCGTTACTGAAAAGAGCTCCGGAAAACTGGTACTGGAAAAAGAACTGAAAAAAGAAGACGGTCCCGCACAGGTGAACTTCCTGTATATGGATGGAAAAGTAAGCGCATGGCCCGATAAACCCGTCACAGAACCGGAGAAGATCAAGATCATGTATATGTTCATACCTCAGATCACCAATTACAGTGAGCCGGTAGATATCTGCTTCGGAAAATACTTTGCCACACCACAGGTATTTGAGGAAATAACAAGGATAAAAAGCCTGAAACCTTACGAGTTCAGCGAACCGGCCGTTTTCCCCACCTTCTCTACTGCAAGGCAGGAATACAATGGTGTAATGACCACCGTTTCATTTGTTGTCCGCATATTCAAAGCGGGTACCAATATCCCATACATCGATGGAACGGAATACACCTGGCATCCCATTAACTCAACCGCTCCCAAACCTCCTGCCGGTACGGCATCTTCCAAAATGTACATTTTCAATGAACAACTTTCAGGTAATATCATGAGATTTTATACCAGAGTGGACCAATAAAACAACCCCATGAAAAAGATCATCAAAAAAATACAACAATTGGGATTATACTCCCTCCTGCTGGCCGGTCTCAGCGCCTGCAATAAAAACGCTGATGTTTCCAAAGCCATCAATATCCAGATCAAAGGCTTCAACGTAAGCAGCTCACCACTGGAAATTTCCATTGACACTGTTGTGTACCGGGATTTTAAAGTAGCTGCCAATACGGAAGTGGACTTCAGTAAAGTGTTTGTTTATCCATCAGCTACAAACGAAGTTTCGCTCAGTATCAAAGATGCAAATTCAGGCAAGGAGGTTTTTCAGCAGCAGGTAACGCTGAACACCAGTGAGATCGAGCGCTTCTACCAGTTTGTATTGCTCAATGGCAAGCAGCTGGAATTGAAACCACCAGCGGCTGACCCTGCTACCAACAAAATCGGATTCTATATCCATTATCCGGCCAGCAACGACCCGATAGATGTTTACATGCAGAACAATGAAGGGCAAATCGTGTACCTGGCTAAGAATATTACTCCCTCTACCTGGGTTTATGCAGATTATAACGGGCATGAAGGCTTCAATAATCCCAATGCCAATTACGATATCTATTTCACCAAAGCAGGCACCACGGATGTATGGGCTTTCAACGACGATCAATATATGAGCAAGAGCTCTGAAGATAGCTGGCTCATTCCTCAGAATGGTGTGAAGGGACGTGTTTGTTCTTATTTTATTACTCCCGGTACTGTTGACCTCAGGGCGGTAAGACTGTTCAGCGTTCCGAAATAAATCAGTTATCAGATGTATCTGGAGGGGTTGACCTTGTATGGTCTACCCCTTTTTTATTCAGGTTCCCGGCGCTCGCATTTGCACTGATCCGGAACCTGTGTTCTGGCCATTGCTTGCTTCCCGCCACAGAAAAACATCAACGGCTAAGCGATTAGAACTGGTGAACAAGAGACAATCCCACCACACCCTGGTTATAAAAAGGAGCCGCAATGGTAGCGCTCCTTTTATCGCTGTCCTTTACAAAGATCCTTTTCACGGTGGGATACAGGTAATAAGCAAGGTCGGTAGACAGGATGCCGATACCAGCGCCCGCCACCACATCACTCAGCCAGTGTTTATTATTGTACATCCGGAGATACCCGGTAGTGAATGCCACTGCGTAACCCGCTACCCCATACCAGGGAGAAACATTTTTATATTCCAGTCGAAGGAACTCGGCGCCTGCAAATGCATTGGCTGTATGCCCGGAGGGAAATGAAAAATTATTGGAACCATCGGGCCTTACCTGGCTGCTGAACTTTTTAGTCACAAATACCGCGGAGCTCATAATGGCGGAGCTCAGCCCATAAATGATAGTACGGTCCCCGAAATTGTGCTCTCCCTTGATGCCAAGTGCATTCAGACCGTACACCGCTGCTGCCGGTGCCCATTGCAGGTAATTATCTATTTTCAATCTTTTGTGATCCCGCTCCGTCCACAATTCTTCCTTTACTTCTTTATTTAAGTTCTTCAACTCTTCATTGCCGATACTGGTAGCGCCATAAGCAATGAGAACACCCGGCAGGATCAGTTTACGGACAGGAAAAACTCTTGTAGGGGCAGGCAGGCTGTTATCCAATTTCAGTGTAATGCTGTCATTCGGCAATCTGAGTGTATTTGTATCTGAACCTGGATCCTGAGCATTGGCAACAACTGTTGCCATCAACAGCATGAGCAATAAACCCACGGATACTTTCATGAAATGTCTCTTTTTTTAATCAATAAAGTGCAGGTAGAGTTTTAGCTCATTCAGTTTGTTTGTGTTGTTTAAGTAACCAGCTGATGGTCTGGTAATATGCAATAGCCTGATTCACCAATGAGTCGGTTGGTTTCTCCACACTGGCATTACCGGTGGAATAATCAGGCGTGTATTGCCTGATCTGTTTAACAGGTGATTGAATCACCAGTTTTCCATTCCGCAGATAACCCAATCCCTGGTAAGTACTGATAAAGGCACGTTGTTTCTCCGGAGGAGTATTCAGCACATCCTGCCCAAAGAATTTTGACCGGTATGTCAGCTTCAGCAAACCGAGGATAGTAGGCCCAACATCGATCTGTGCTGTCAATGAATTGACCTGCTGCGGTTGTAATATCCGGGGAGCATAGATCAGCATTGGGATATGATAACCTGTCACCGGTAATTCAACACTTCCCGCACTGCCTGCACAATGATCTGCCACTATCACAAAAATGGTACTGTCGAACCACTTCTTTGTACTGGCTTCCTGCAGAAATTTATTGATGGAATAGTCTGTATATTTTACTGCTCCTTCCCTGATCTGGCTGGATGGAGGAATATCTATCCGGCCTTCGGGATAAGTGTAGGGCCGGTGGTTACTCACGGTCATGATATGACTGAAGAATGGCTTTCCATTTGCGCTGTTGGAATCCAGCACATGCAAGGCCAGTGTGAACAGGTCTTCATCAGCCACACCCCAGATATTCTGGTAATGTTGTTGGCCCATAGGAATAGCGGATCTGTCGATCACCTCATATCCATTATTCCCGAAGAAAGTTTTCATATTATCGAAGTAACTGTATCCGCCATACAGGTATTGCGTGATATATCCCTGCTTACGCAACACACTGCCCAAAGAAAACAGTCCGCCATTATCCGGCCGCTTCACAATGCTCTGCCCAGGCGTAGGCGGAATGGAAAGCGATAAGGCCTCCAATCCTCTTACAGTTCTTGTTCCGGATGAATACAGATTGGTAAAGAACAGACTTTTACCGGCCAGCGAATCCAGGTATGGCGTGACATTCCGGGTATTCCCAAAAAACTTCATAAAATCAGCACTCAGGCTTTCCACACTGATCAATACCACATTCAGTTTCCTTTCAGGCTCACTGTAAGATATATCCCGCTCGATACTAAAAGGATCATTACTTACGAAATGGCTATTGGGAGTTTGCAATTGTTGACGAAGCACTTCAAATGCCTTACTGTCAGGAATGGTCTGGTAAAATTTAAAGAAGTCGAGCTCATTCTGCGTAAACGCAACAGCAAACTCATATAGGCCATTCCCCGCCAGCGAATTGGCGTATTCATTCTTACTGAAATGCCGCCATTTTTCTTTGATGACATAGAGCATGAGCACAGGGAGCAAAAGAAGGCCAACCGATAACACAGTCCTTTTCAAAAAAGATAAAGGGAGCAATACGCTATTGCGGATATACTGCCTTACACCTATAGTTATCAGAACTGCCAGGAGCACCAGCACGGTCAATATCAGGCCAAGCGGATATGACTCCGAAATATTACCGAGCACCTCCGTGGTGTACACCAGGTAATCCACTGCAATAAAATTATACCGTGTTGAAAACTCCTGCCAGAAAAACCATTCACTCACCGCATTCAGCAGCAACAGAAAAACCACTAAAGTAAATCCTGCATACAGTACAGCCTTGCGCCACTGGATCCGGAAACGGTAAGGCAGAAAATATAGCGTTAAATAAATAATGAACCGGAGTGCGATATATCCAACCAGTGCGTCATGCAACTCAGGGCTAAAATCTTTCGGCACAATGCCTGTAAACAGCAACATCGCCAGCACACCAACAAAAAACATGCAGGTAAATGGAAATACCTTTTTCAGGTAGATAAAGTCATTCTGCAACCACAATTGCAGCACAAAAGGGATAATCACAATAGCTCCTACGGTCAGGTCAAATAACAAACCGATAACAAAAGAGGTGATACCCTGGGCAAAAGAAACACCCGAATGACCCGTGCTCAGCAAAAGCGCCATCCGCGTTATAACCGAAATGGTTACGAATAAAACCGCCACTATCCAAACAAGGGAAAACCTGCTGCGGAAAACACCCTTAGCCATGAAATATTATTGTTGAATTACAAACCTGACATGGAATTCTGTAGAAATTCTGTAGCTCAAATCCGTAAATTGCAGTAGATGTTCCTGTTCAGAATCTGCTCAGAATTCCATCAATACATTTGCTAATGAAAATTTTGGTCATTGAAGATGAGGCTACCCTGGCACAAAGCATCGGAGCTTACCTGTCTGACGAGAACTACCTCTGTGAATTTGCAGGCACTTTCCGGGAAGCCATGGATAAAATAGATGTTTTCGATTATGATTGTATCGTGCTGGATCTGATGTTGCCCGGGGGTGATGGCCTGAAGATCCTGGAAGAAATAAAAAAGGAAAATAAGCAGGATGGGGTGATCATCATTTCCGCGAAGAACTCGCTGGAAGACAAAATAAAAGGATTGAAGATCGGCGCCGATGACTATCTCACAAAGCCCTTTCACCTCTCAGAACTGGCAGTCCGCATTTACTCGATCATCAGGCGCAAGCAATTCGGTAACGTGAACATCATTGAGCAGAATGAGCTTAAGATCAACCTGCCTGGAAAAACAGTCACCGTAAATGACCAGCCCGTTTCCCTCACCCGCAAAGAATTTGACCTGCTCCTGTATTTTATCAGCAACAAGAACAAAGTGATCTCCAAGAGCGCACTGGCAGAACACCTTTCAGGAGAAATTGCCGATATGTTCGACAATTACGATTTCGTGTACGTACATATCAAGAATCTGAAAAAGAAATTGCAGGAAGCGGGCTGCGACAAATATCTAAAGACCCTTTATGGCTCAGGGTATAAATGGGAAATATGACAAAACTCCTTAACCGGTCGCTCCAAAGACTTGCTGTATATGCAGGGCTGGTACTGGTCTGCAGTATACCTGTATATTATTTCATACTCAGCAGGCTCTGGCAGTATGAACTGGATGAGCACAATATAGTGCTCACCAAAGAAGCCGACCGTGAGGACTCCTATCTCATCATACTCATCCTTACCTCACTGACTGTTTTATTCTTTGCCTTGATGCTGACGGGATTTATCCTGCTGAACAGGAGGATCTCCAAAGATCTGTGGAAGCCTTTTTACAACAGCCTTGCGCAGATCAGAACCTTTGACCTGAACAGGCACAATAAAATAAGCTTTGAAGCCTCCGACATCGATGAATTCGATGAGCTGAACCACAGCCTTGATAAACTCATCGGCAGCAGTGTGGCAGCATACAACCAGCAAAAAGAATTCGCAGACAATGCTTCTCATGAACTGCAGACACCGCTGGCCATCATTCAGTCCAAACTGGACCTGCTGCTGCAAAGCAAATCGCTGACCAGTGAACAATATAACATCATTGAAGATGCGCTGAAAGCCTCTGCCAGAGTGGCCCGTATCAATAAGAACCTGTTGCTGCTTACCAAGATAGAGAACAGTCAGTTCATGGAAAAAGAACAGATCAACCTTTCTGCATTGCTGCGAAACGCGATAACTGTTTTCTCCAATTTCACTGAAGACAAATACCTTGTACAGGAAACGCAGATCACTGAAAATGTTTTTGTTGAAGGCAATCAGTTACTCGTTGAGATCCTGGTGAATAACCTGCTCACCAATGCCATCCGCTATAGCCCCGTTAACGGCACCATTACCACAACATTGAGAAATAACAGCCTTATGATCTCCAATGCAGGAACAACACCATTGAACCAGGAGCAGTTGTTCAAACGATTCGGGACCAGTTCAACGCAAACACCGGGAACCGGACTGGGACTGGCTTTGGTGAAACAGATCAGCAGCAGGTATGGCTGGCGTATTGAATATTCATTCAATATTGATCAGCACGTATTCTCTTTATACTTCTAGTTCAGTATTCCGGCTGGGCTACAGTTATAAATTCTAATTTTGTGGGATGTGGAAATACTATGCCGTTCTCTCAGCTGTATTCGCCGGTATTACGGCCATACTGGCTAAAATGGGACTGAAGGGTATCAGTGGAAACCTGGCCACTGCTGTCAGAACCACCGTTGTGCTGTTCATTGCCTGGGGCATTGTACTGGCGATGGGACAATGGAAAGAAATAAAAGTACTCAGCAAGCAGAATCTGATGTTCCTGGTGTTTTCCGGTGTGGCCACCGGGCTCTCCTGGATCTTTTATTTCAAAGCACTTGAAACGGGGCCCGTATCCAAAGTGGCCCCTATCGATAAACTCAGTGTGGCTATTGCTATCGGGTTATCAGTGCTGATCCTCAAAGAGCCGGTTGACTGGAAAACAGTCACCGGCGCAGCACTCATTGTTGCCGGCAGCTTCATCTTGATAAGATAGTATTATTGCAGCTTGAAAGAGTTCATTATTTTAACGCCCGTTTCTTCATATTTTTCATACTTATCAGCTTCTGTTACCAGGGTAACCACAAATGCCTTCTCATCCGAAATGAAATAATACTGCAGTGTCTTCAGGCTAAATATTCCCTGCCTTCCAGTGTAGTGCAGCCGGTGAAATTCCTGTCCATTTACAGAAATCCTTTTGCTTTCCAGCACCTGGCCATCAGTAATAATGGTTTTGATCTGCCCTTCGGAAATTTCAGCATACCGATCAAGATTAATGCTCATTCCTTTCAGGTCCTGCACCATTATGTTTACATTTTCACTGAACTTATCAGTCTCGTTGTCTTTCGGAGAAAAGAAAAATGCATCAGAGCCTAACAACTTTGAAGTATCCAATTTCCAGTCAGAAGGATAATTGATAGAATATTTGGCTTTACTGAAACTCTTCCAGGCAGCAGTATCAGGAAGGTTTTGGGCAATTACGCAACAAGGGATAGCGACAAAAAGTAAAATGGTGATTGTTTTCATAAGAAGCATGAAGTAAAGAGGAATTATTGACATTTTCAAGCATACAGCTAAAAAAACGGGAGCCTTTTCAGAACTCCCGTTTACTGACTATATATGCCTTAACCTGAAATTACCTGAATATCTCGTTCAGCTTCTCTTCCAGCGTTTCTCCCCGCAGGTTCTTCGCAATGATAACCCCATCAGGACCGATCAGCAGATTCTGAGGAATTGACCGGATATCATACTGCACAGCCACTTCATTCTTCCAGCCTTTCAGATCACTTACATGGATCCATGGCATGCCATCCTGATTAATGGCGGACAGCCATCTTTCTTTATTATTGTCCAGCGACACAGCCAGGATTTCAAACCGGCGGTCTTTGAATTTATTATAGGCCTTCAATACATTGGGATTTTCAGCGCGGCAGGGACCGCACCAGCTGGCCCAGAAATCCAGCAATACGTATTTGCCTTTCAGAGAAGATAATTTCAGTGATTGTCTATTAATATCTTCCTGTTCAAACTTCAGGTGCGCTGTCTGCTTCCACAACAGGTTAAGGTCATCCTGTATTTTTCCACCAGTGATAACCGCCTTTTTTACATCCGGTCCTTTGATGCTGATATTCCCCGGCTCCAGGTAAAATTCTACACCATCGATGGAAGCCTGGCCTGCCAGCTTCACCACCAGCATGGCTTTCTCAGCCTGATCAACAGTGCCTGTAAAATTGAAACTTCCATCAGTTGTTTTTGCAGAATCAGAAAAATGCTGTTGCTGCTTTTCGTAATACAGGAATATGGTGGCTTTTGTAACAGCTGAAAATTTTCCTTTTATTGTAAACGCCTGCTGAGCTGCTACCAGAAGTGGACTGGTAGCCAGCATGGCCAGCAATATTCTTTTCATACCTGATGTATTGTGATTTACTGATACCCCTCGTTCTGCTTGAGAAAGGGATTGTTGATAATATCGGTTTGAGGTAATGGCAGTAAGAGCCAGTTCTTTTCCCAGGTGCCGCCTTTGAGAGGTGTGATAACGCTCATCACTTCTTCAGCGCGTGTGATTGCCGGATTATTCTTTCCAGGCCACCGTTTCAGGTCAAACCAGCGATGGCCCCATTCGGTGAAAAGCTCCAGTCTTTTTTCGCGCTCCAATACCCCCATTGCAGTTTCTTTTGTGGAGGCAGTGGTATCACCGAGACTTGCACGGAATCTAACTTTATTGATATCACCGATTCCGTCTTCTATCTTCTCCTGCCGGATCCTGGCTTCTGCGCGGATCAGGAATACTTCTCCCATCCTCATTACAACAGGATATTCCTGTACCGTGGACAAACCAAAAACATCTGTCTTGTATTTGAAAGGGAAATAATAAGTCTTTCCTGAAACGGTCATTGACTCCAGCCACTGTAATTTTCTTTTATCGTTGGCGGCAAATTCATTTACAATGCTGTCGCTTAAATAATTACTTAGATCATATCTTGAGCTTTGTGGCGGGAGCCCGTACGCTTTCAACACTGCCGGATTATAATGCCCGCCATCACCGGTAAAAACGGATGTGATGCCCGCAGCCACTGCTCCATATGCAGGTGCAAAGTTCCAGAGCACTTCGGCCGAGCCAGGTTGTCT